>JADCEL010000014.1 GCA_020250125.1 Rhodobacter sp. | reverse complement strand
TGGCCGGGGGCTTTGGCCCCCGGCTGGTCAATGATCCCAGCGCGGCGCTGTGGCAGGGGCGATGGCCCCTGCCATTTGAGCGGTGACACTGCTTTCGTCAGTGTGGGCGGGGACAGGAAACGCGACCCGTGTTTCCCCGCCCGCGCGGAACGGTGCCCTGTAGACCGGTGGGTCCAGGCATCACGAAAGGCCAGCGCCCGACCCGGCGGGCGGGAAGCGCCCGCAGGGGCGGGTCGGACGCTGGCCGGGGGCTTTGGCCCCCGGCTGGTCCTGATCCCGGCGCATCGCTGTGGCAGGGGCGATGGCCCCTGCCATTGAAGCGGTGAAAGTGCTTTCGCCAGTGCGGGCGGGAAAAGGAAACGCGACCCGCGTTTCCCCCGCCTGCGCGGGACGATCCCCCATAGACCCGCAGGTCCGGGAGACACAGAGGCCAGCGCCCGGCCCGTCGGGCGGGCACCGGCCGGGGGCTTTTGACCCGCTGCATTGGTGGCTGGCGTCGCTCACGCCCGGGATGTCGGCCTTTGCCGGAACCTGTGTTGCGGAAGGTTTCGCTGTTGTCCCTGCTGGCCGACTATGGGGCGGGCACGTCCTCAGACCCGTGCTGATCCGCTGCAACCACGCCTTCCGGCTGGCCCACAACCACAAAATGCAGCTTGTCCGGCTGGAACAGCCGCGCCGCCACCCGCTTGACATCGTCCAGCGTCACCGCTTCGACCCTGGCATTCCGCGTGGCCGGATAATCGATGGGAAAGCCATCCATCTGCAAGCCGACAAGGATATCGGCAATCTCGCTGTTGCCGTCAAACCGCAACGGATAGGACCCGGTCATGTAGGTCTTCGTCGCGGCCAGCTCTTCCGCCGTGACGCCTTCCGCCGCCATACGCTGCCATTCCTGACGGATCAACGCGATCGATTCGGCAACGGTGGCATTCGCGGTGCCCATCTGGCCCATATAGGCCTGGGCGAAATCCATGGGGGCCAGAAAGCTTGACACCCCATAGGTCAGCCCGCGCTTTTCGCGCAGTTCGGTCATCAGCCGGGCGGAAAATCGCCCGCCGCCCAGAACCTCGTTCAGGATAAAGGCGGCGAAGAAATCGGGGTCGTCCAGCCTCAGGCCTTCCTGCCCGAACAGGATCACCGACTGCGGCGAGGGGTAATCCACCACGGTGACACCGCCGTCCAGATGCCAGCCCGCGACAGCGGGCATCTGCCGGCCCACTGCGGGCAGGTCGCCCAGAAGACGGTCCAAAAGCGGGCCAAGCTCGGCCGCCGAAATGTCGCCCGCAGCCGCCACATAGACCCGGTCGCGCGTCATCGTTGCCTTGTGCGCGTCCAGCACATCGGCCCGGGTCAGGGCCGCCACACTGTCCGGCGTGCCATCGCCGGCGCTGCCATAAGGGTGCCCGGCAAAGGCCATCCCGTCAAAGCGCCGCATGGCAAGGACCCCCGGATCCTGCGCGTCAGACGCAAGGCCCGCCAGAATCTGCCCCTTGACCCGTTCGACCGCATCCTCATCAAAGCGCGGCCCGATCAGGGCGCTGCGCAGCAGGTCAATCGCCGCATCGCGGTTTTCGGTCAGGAACCGTGCCGAAACGCTGATTGAATCCTGCCCGGCGGAAAAGCCGAACCCGGCTGCCAGCGCATCGCGCGCCTCGGCGAAACCCTGCGCATCCAGTGCGCCGGCCCCCTCTTCCAGCGTTGCGGCCATCAGGTTGACTGCCCCGCGCGACCCCGGCAGGTCAAGGCTGGTGCCACCCCTGAAGCGGATTTCCAGCGCCGTGAACGGGATATTGTGATCTTCCACCAGCCAGGCGGTGATGCCGCCGGGCGAGGTCACGTTCTGAATGGCGATTTCGGCGCGCGCGGGAAACGCGGCCAGGACCAGCGCAACCACAGCCCATTTCATCACGGTCACGGTCACTGTCCTTGCTCCCCGGCGGCCTCAAGATATCCGGTGACGGCTGTGCGGCGATCCAGAACCTCTTGCGCGGCGGCCATCACATCTTCTGCCGTGACGGCCTGCAGCACATCCGGCCAGGCCTGCACATCCGCAACGGTCAGACCGATTGCCAGCGCACCGCCATAGAGGTTGGCAAGAGCACTGGTATTGTCATTGGCGTAGATTTGCTCTGCCCGGATCTGGGTCTTCATCCGGTCGAGGGCCACGGGGTCAACCCCGTCCTTCAGGAACTGGGCAATTGCCGCGTCCATCGCGGCCTCGGCCTGCGGCAGCGACACACCGGGTGCCGGGGCCACGATCAGCCCGAAGGTGCCGGTATCCAGCGTATCGCCGTCATAGAACGCCGAGGCATAAACTGCCGTCTGCGTGTCGAAAGTCAGCTTGCGCGCCAGAACCGATGTCGTGCCGCTTCCGCCCAGAAGGTGGGCCAGAATGGTCAGGGCCGCCGCCTTGTCCTGCGCGCCGCTGTTGCGTTCCGGCGCAAGATAGCTGCGCACGACATAGGGCTGGGCCACGCGCGGATCGGCCATGGACAGCCGCCGCTCTGCCAGTTGCGGGGGTTCGGACGGGCGGATGCGCGGCGGCAGACCTTCGGTCGGGGCAAGGGGCCCGTAATGCTGTTCTGCCAGCCGCCTTACCCCGTCCGGTGTCACGTCGCCGGCGACGACCAGCACGGCGTTGTTGGGGGCATAATACCTGGCGTAGAAGGCCAGCGCATCGTCGCGGTCCAGCTGTTCGATCTCATGGCGCCAGCCGATGATCGGAATGCCGTAGGGATGGTTCAGATACTGCGCGGCCTGCGTCTGTTCGCCAAAGAGGGCACCCGGATCGCTGTCTGTGCGGGTGGTGCGTTCTTCCAGGATCACCGCACGCTCGGTGGCAACATCCTCTTGCGTCAATCGCAGATCGCGCATCCGGTCCGCTTCGAGCTTCATCACAAGGTCAAGTCGGTCTGCCGCAACGCGCTGGAAATAGGCGGTATAGTCGCGCGAGGTGAAGGCGTTGTCGCTGCCCCCTTGCGCCTGCACGATTTCCGAAAACTTGCCGGACGGCACCTCATCGGTGCCCTTGAACATCAGATGTTCCAGAAAATGCGCAATGCCGGAATGCCCGGGCGGCTCATCCGCCGCACCGACGCGGTACCACACCATATGAACCACGACCGGTGCCCGGTGGTCTTCGATCACCACCACCTGCAACCCGTTCGGCAGGGTGAAACCGGTTACCTTTTCGGCCATGACCGGGCTGGCCACGAAAAACAACACAACAGCGGCGCGCAGCACCCGGATCATGGGACCGTCCTTTCTTCTTCTGATGCAGACCTATTCCATGCACCGGCGGGATCAAATCCCCGAACGGGCAGCCAAACGCGGATGTGAAGCGCCGTTATTCGCCGGGTCTCGGCGGCGGGGCGGATTCGGTGCGCACGCCACGGGCACGCCAGCGGTCCAGTTCGCGGACCTGATCCAGCGACTGGATCTCATAGGCGCGGTAATAGACGTTGACGTTGAACAGGCGCTCCAGAACCCGCCCGTCGTTGTCGCGCCGCCATTCCAGGTCTTCGGCCGCAAGGGTCTGGCGGATGCCGGGTGTCACCCCGTAACGGCCCGCGTAACCGACGAGGCCCGTGTCAGACGCGGGAATGCCGGTGCCCTGTGCCCCGGGACGCCCGCCAAGCGCCGCGATGGCATCGGCATTCGGCGTGGGGTCCGTCAGGTTGCCACCACCCGGTGTCGGGGCGGGAAGCTCTGCAAGATTTTCCGGAATGACCAGCGGCTTGGTTGGAAGGATCGCGAATTCATCAGGCCCGGCCCCCGGCTGGCCCACGTTCATCAGCTCGGGAACACCTTCGCTGTTGCTGCAGGCAGACAGCACCAGGGTCGCAACGGCCGCGATCACCAGGGCACCCCGTCCAGCCTGCATGTCAGTCTCCATCCTGCCTCTTCCGCCGTCTTTAGCGCAAAGCACCGGGCGCGTCACGGGCTGTTTCCGCGGGGGTGTCCCGGCGGCTTGTCCCTGCCGGCGAAGATCACCAGCCCAAACGCCCCCACGAAGATGCAGATATCGGCCACGTTGAATGCAAAGGGGTTTTCAATGCCGCAGCAGGACATGTTCAGAAAATCCGCCACTGCGCCGTACAGCACGCGGTCCACGACATTGCCCAGCGCCCCGCCGATCAGCAGGCCCGCCAGCACCTGGGTCCGCGCCGAAGGCGCGTCGCGGCGCACCCAGATCCAGACCCATACCGAAATGGCCAGCGCCACGGCAATCAGGCCCCAGCGCAGGGCATCGGCATCGCCCGCGAGCAGGCCGAAGTTCACCCCCCGGTTCCACGCCATCCGGAAGTTCAGCAGCGGCGGAATCACGTCGATCTCGCCCCGTTCGGCCAGGTTGAGCCACCAGACCACGATGATCTTCAGCGCCTGGTCAATGACAAAGACACCCAATGCCGTCAGGTTGGCGATGCGCATGGTCAGTGCCTGAAATGGCGCTGGCCGGTGAAGACCATCGCCAGCCCCGCCGCATCCGCCGCTGCGATCACTTCGGCATCGCGCAGGGATCCGCCCGGTTGGATCACCGCCGCAGCCCCGGCTTCGGCGGCGGCAATCAGCCCGTCGGCGAAGGGAAAGAACGCATCCGATGCCACCACCGACCCTTCTGTCAGCGGGGCGGACAGGCCCAGCGCCCTGGCCATGTCCCGCGCCTTGCCCGCAGCGATCCGGGTCGAGTCGATCCGGCTCATCTGCCCGGCCCCGATCCCGACCGTGGCCCCGCCCTTCACATAGACGATGGCGTTCGATCTGACATGCTTTGCCACGGTCCAGGCAAACAGCAGATCATCCAGTTCGGCCTGCGTCGGGTGCCGCCGTGTCACGACCTTGAGGTCACCTGGCCTCAGCCGCCCCGCGTCGCGGTCCTGCACCAGAAACCCGCCGGCCACCTGCCGGAACGCGCTGCCCGGTGCGGCCGGATCGGGAAGGGCTTCGGTCGTCAGAAGGCGCAGGTTCTTGCGGCCCGCGAACACCGCGCGCGCTGCCTCGTCCGCACCGGGTGCGATCACCACTTCGGTGAAGATTTCCGCGATCTCTGCCGCAGCGGGTCCGTCCAGCGGGCGGTTCAGCGCCACGATCCCGCCATAGGCCGATGTGCGGTCGCAGTCATAGGCGCGCGCACAGGCCTCGGCCAGGGTCGCACCCCGGGCCACACCGCAGGGATTGGCATGTTTGATGATCGCGCAGGCCGGGCCGTCCTGAAATTCGGCCACAAGCTCGAAGGCGGCATCGGTATCGTTGATGTTGTTGTAGGACAGCTCCTTGCCCTGCCACTGGCGGGCCGTGGCCACGCCGGGCCTGCCCGATCCGTCGCTGTAAAAGGCCGCAGCCTGATGCGGGTTTTCGCCGTAGCGCAGCCCCTGCACCAGGGTCCCGGCAAAGCAGCGCCTTCGCGGCGCGGGGTCCTTCAGCGCAGCGGCAAGCCAGCCGGACACGGCGGCATCATAGGCGGCGGTGCGGGAATAGGCGGTCAGGGCCAGTTTCTGGCGGAAGGCATGGCTTGTTGCCCCGCCATGTCTGGCAAGCTCGGCCAGCAGCGCCGGATAATCCTGCGGATCGACGACGACATTGACAAATCCGTGATTCTTGGCCGCTGCCCGGATCATCGCGGGGCCGCCGATATCGATGTTCTCCACACAGTCGTCATAGCTGCCGCCACGCGCCACGGTGGCCTCGAACGGATAAAGATTCACCACCAGCAGGTCGATGGGGTCGATCCCATGCGCGGCCATGGCCAGAAGATGTTCGTCATCGTCGCGCAGCGCCAGAAGACCGCCATGAATGTTGGGGTGCAGCGTTTTGACGCGCCCATCCATCATTTCGGGAAATCCCGTCACGTCGGCCACGTCGCGCACCGCCAGCCCCGCCGCCCGCAACCCTGCCGCAGACCCCCCTGTGGAAATCAGTTCAATCCCCAGCGCCGACAGGGACCGGCACAGGTCGGTCAGACCGGTCTTGTCGGATACGGAAATCAGTGCGCGGCCAACGTGAACGAGGTTGGGCATCGGGTTTCCCTTGCAGTGGACCGGCCTCAGGCCGGCGCGGCGGGATCGTCGCGCTCAAGGTCGCGGATCGCAAGCGGAGTATCCTGTGCCTTCGCCAAGGTCCAGTCGATCCGGGCTTCGGTGTGCTGAAGCATGGCCGACAGGACGATCTGTCTGGTCGGGCGCGGCTTCAGCCGCCCCCGTTCCAGATAGACCGATGGTTGAAGCGACAGGTCCGCCCCGCCTGAATGCCTGAAAATCCACAACTCGCCACTTTTCAGGACAAGGGAAACCGCAGCCCCGCCCAGGTCGATCGCCGCATCGACATCCGGATGCAGGTGAAAGCGGATCATGAACTGCACACCCTGAAAGCGGGTCCGGTTCATCACCCGTTCGAACAGGTGGCGATCCTCCGGCGTGACCGCTTCCAGGATATCCCCGCCGCTCAGGTTCCGCCCGTCATGGGCCAGGACCAGATGGCGCGTATGGGTCAGGCCGTGCGTCTCGATCCAGCCCTCATGGCTCATGGCAAGGCGCGCCGCCGACGGGTCGGTCCCCATCTGCGCAAGCGGGACCCAGGCAAGGTCGGTCAACTGCTCGTTCCCGCCGCCCCCCAGCCGTGAGGACGAGAAGCCTTCGATCTCCAGCGTGGAATGCGACGCCGTGGCGCGCCCCGCCCGCCGCCAGTCCGGCCCGAACGGTGCCCCGGACCCGCAGCTGACAATCACGGCGCGCCGCCCGGATGTAAGTTCGAACGCCAGTGTCGAGGCATGGGCCGACAGCGAGGCGTGTCCGTCCGGCGGGGATGCTGCATCCGCGATCACGCTGGTGCGCCCGCCCGACAGCCGGGCAAAGCCCATGGCAAGCCCGGTCAGGGCGGCAGGCTTGACGCCAGAGCCTGCAAGCGCCTGGTCCAGCCGCCCTTCAAGGCCCCGCCCGCCGCCGTGAAACCGTGCCAGCCCGCCATCGGCGTGGCGCAGGGCGCGCAGCGTCGGCGCGACCCGCTCGATCGCCGCCAGATGTGCCTCCCCCGGCCTGCGCCCGGTTTCGGCCAGCGCCTGCGCCGCCCAGATCAGCAGCGTGAATACCTCCAGCAGTTCTTCGGGGTTGCGTGTTGGAATGCCGCCTTCGGCATCGATTTCCGTCGCGCATTCCCGCGCAAGCGCGGCGCGGGCGCGCGCCACGTAGCGTTCCATCCCTGTCAGGGCCAGCCCGGCGTAGATAAGTCCGGTCAGCGCCTCGAACCGGGGCAGCCCCGGGGCCGCCGTATGCCAGCGGCGCGACAGAAAGACGGTCTGTCGCGACAGGGCGCGGTAGTAAGCTTCGGTCGCCGTCCGGTCCATGCCGTTAAGCAGGAACAGCGCATGGTTGATCCATCGGATGATCCGCCGCCCCGTCAGGTCCGGGGTCCAGCCCGGGCCGGTGCCACGGCCGAATCGCGCGATCCAGCCCCAGGTCCAATCCTGTGCCTTCCTGCGGGCGGCAGCATCGCCCGCAGCCGCCAGATCGTCCAGCCAGGCAAAGCCCTGCACCTCGTCTTCGAAGGCGGGGTCGGGGATGGCGATATCCCAGATCAGCAGACCGGGGGCTTCAATCAGATGCCCGGAAAACAGGAAGTTGCCCGCCACAAGCTGCCGGCCCCGCGCGTAATGCCCGATGCTGCGCGGCTCGGGCTGAGACATGAATCCGGTCGCGGGCCGCGCCAGCCCGGCCCAGCGGGCATGCAGCCGGTGCAACGCCTGCGTGCGTCGCGCAGAAAGGCCCGCTTGTGCTGTCACGCCTGTGTCACCTTTGCCTGCGTCCGCTTTGCCCGCGACCGGGTCTGGGGGCCGACTTTACCTGTCGCATCCGGCCCTGTCACCGATCTTGCGGCTTGCGCAGCCGCGCGATGAAGAAGCCGTCGATCCCGCCCCGGCCGGCCCAGAAATCGGGCCGAAGCCGCAGGGCGCCTGCGGGGGTCAGCCAGCCCGGTTCCAGCCCCGGCACGCCCTGGGGCGGTTCCACCGTCAGGCCGGGGTGGCGCGCAAGCGCTGCGTCAAGCTGTGCCTCGCCCTCGTCCGGAAGCAGCGAGCAGGTGCAGAACACCAGCCGTCCGCCCGGACGCAGCAGCCGCAGCGCCGCATCGATCATTTCGGCCTGCACCGCGATCAGGCCGCTGATGTCTGCGCCATCCCTGACAAAGGGCAGGTCGGGGTGCCGCCGGATCGTGCCGGTGGCGGAACAGGGTGCATCCAGCAGCACCGCATCAAAGGGGGCAGGGCCGCGCCAGCGGGTCGCATCCCCCTGAATGACCTCGGCGCGAAGCCCTGTGCGCGCCAGGTTTTCGCGCAGCCGGGCCAGGCGCGGGCCGGACAGGTCCAGTGCCGTCACCTCTGCCCCGGCGGCGGCCAGTTGCAGCGTCTTGCCGCCGGGTGCCGCACAGATATCCAGAATCCGTTCGCCCGCTTGCGGGGCCAGCACGCGCACCGGCAGGGCCGCCGCTGCATCCTGCACCCACCATCCGCCCGCCGCATAGCCGCGCAGCGCGGACACCTGCCCGGCACCCGACAGCCGCAGACTGCCCGTCGGCAGCGGCACGGCCCCTTCCGGTGCTTCGGCCCCGTCGCGCAGGGTGATGTCCAGCGGCGGGCCCAGCGCCTGTACGGCTTCCATCCCGGTGACAGCCTCGCGCCCCCAGGCGTGGACCAGCGGCCGGCGCAGCCACACCGGCATTTTCTGCGGGGACAGGCCTGCGAAAAGATCGGGCACCCCGGCCAGCTTGCGCAGCACCGCGTTCACCAGCCCGGCCGAATGCCCCGTCCTGCGGCCGTGCCGCACCAGATCGACAGCGGCATTGACCACACCATGCGCCGCCGCCCCTTCGACGGCCAGTTCCACGACAGCCAGGCGCAGCACGTTCTGAACCCGGCGCGGGGGGGCGCGCCGCACATGCGGTGCCAGCACCCGGTCTGCCTGTTCCAGGTGGCGCAACACGGTCAGCGCCAGGCGATGCGCGCGACCCCGGTCAGCAGGCACAAGGCCCGCCAAAGGTCCGGCAGGATCGGCCAGCACATCGGGCAACATCCGGCGTTCGCCCAGAACCGCGTCCAGCAGCGCCACCGCGGCCCCCCGTGCCGCCAGACCGTCCGCCGCCATGCCGCACACCCCTGCCCTTGTTCCCCAGGCCAACCCGCGTATATCAAGCCGCAGGATGACACAAGAAACCCGGTCCCCGATGTCTGATGCCAAAGACCTGCCCCCTGCCGCCCGTCGTGCCCTTGCCGAGGCGCAGGACCGCCGGCGCAAGGCAACCGATCAGGCTTTGCCCCCCGAAATCGGGGGGCGCACCGGCGGGCCGGAGCCGGTCCGCTATGGCGATTGGGAAAAGAAGGGTCTCGCGATCGACTTCTGATCAGCGCAGCCTGAACGAGGCCGAATCACCATCACCCTTGTCGACGGTGAAGCGGAGCCTTTCACCCTGGGACACTTCGACCAACTGGCAGTTGAACGGAATCTCCATACCGCTCCAGTCCATTTCGCGGCAGAAGTACCCGTCCTGCCAATCCCAGGTTCCCGACAGGTCCCAGCCCAGGGCGCTGCCCTCGATGCGGCCATCGGGAAGGACTTCGATCGTGATCCGGAACAGGCCCAGGCGCAACTCGCGGCCTTCGACCAGCGAGAGGAATGCCTCCTGATCGCGCACAGGCGCAAAATCATTGGCGGCGGCCGGCGAAAAACTGGCCGCAGTAAAGGCGATGGCTGTCAGCACAGAACGCATTGCACGTCACGCTCCCTGTTGTGATACCCCAGTTGTACGGAACCTGTCCGCCCCCGGATCAATCGGCGCGGCGGCTACAGCCCCAACACGTCGAACATATCATATTCTCCGGGCTTTTGCGACTGCCCCCACAGGGCTGCACGCAGCGCGCCCCGCGCAAAAACCGCGCGGTCGGTCGCCACATGGCGCAGCACGATCCGCTCGCCCTCGCCCGCGAAGATCACGTCATGCTCGCCCACGATGTCGCCGCCGCGCACCGAGGAAAATCCGATGGCACCGCGCAGGCGCGCCCCGGTGATGCCATCGCGCCCCGCATCGCGCACCGCGTCCAGCGCCACGCCGCGCCCTTCCGCCGCCGCCTCGCCCAGCATCAGCGCGGTACCCGATGGCGCATCCACCTTCATGCGGTGATGCGCCTCGACCACCTCGATGTCCCAATCGGCATCCAGCGCTTCGGCCACCAGCCGCGTCAGGCGCACCAGCAGGTTCACGCCCAGGCTCATGTTTCCTGCCCTCACGATCACCGCGTGATGGGCGGCCATGGATATGGCGCGCAGATGCTCTGCCTCCAGCCCCGTGGTGCCGATCACATGCACGGCGCGGGCCTGGGCTGCCAATGCCGCAAACTGCACCGTCGCGGCGGGGGTGGTAAAGTCGATCACCGCCTGTGCCCTGGCGAAAGCCTCCAGCGGATCATCGGTGACCACCACGCCAAGGGGTGCCCCGCCCATCGCTTCGCCCACGTCATGCCCGATCCAGGCGGTGCCGGGCCGTTCCACGCAGCCCGCCAGCCGCGCCTTATCGGACGCCAGGATGGTCCGGATCAGCATCTGGCCCATGCGCCCGGATGCCCCGGTTACGACGATCCCCGGCAGGTCTGACATGCGCGCTCCCCCAAACGTGACCGGCCTTGCTTAGCGGCTTTGACCGCCCGTGCAAGCGCGCCGTTGCGGGACAGTGCGAAAGGCCTTACATGGCCCGCATGGCTCAGAAGCGATTTTCCACGGGCGCGGGCCCTTCGCAGCGTCAGCTTCGCGTCGGCGAACTGATCCGGCGCACATTGTCGGAGACACTGTCGCGGCAGGAGATTCATGATCCCGACCTGAACCGCATGTCAATCACCGTGGGCGAGGTGCGCGTGTCGCCCGACCTGCGCATTGCCACGGTCTATGCCCTTCCCCTGGGCGGGCAGGGCAAGGACGAAGCCATCGCGGCGCTGAAGCGGAACAATCACGAACTGCGCCGTGCCGTGGCAAGGAATGTGTTGCTCAAGAACGTGCCGGAACTGCGCTATCAGGCCGATGACACCTTTGACCGGCTGGACGAGGCGCGCCGCCTGTTTTCGGACAAGACCGTGCAGCGCGACATCAAGGCAACCGGGGACGGTGCCGACCCGGCCGGGGATTGACCGGTGCGGGTCACGGCCCTTGCCGCCTGTCTTGGCCTGCTGGCCCTGTCGGCTGCGGCAGAGGCGGCCTGCCGCGACCGTGGTTTCGAAGGCCGCGACTACACGGTCTGCGAGGTCACGGCCGCCGAAGACCTTCGCCTGTTCCAGACCGCGCCCGATGGCGAACCCTTTGGCACCTTTGACCGGATCAACGCGGCGCTGTCCGGCGAAGGGGCCACGCTTGGCTTTGCGATGAATGCGGGCATGTACCACCCCGACCGCGCGCCGGTGGGGCTGATGATCGAAAACGGCGAAGAACGCGCCCGGATCGTCACCTCGGACGGGCCGGGCAACTTTGGCCTGCTGCCGAACGGCGTGTTCTGCATCAGCGACCGCTTCGGCATCATCGAATCGCGCGCCTTCAAGGCAGCGCCCCCCGCCTGCCGCTTTGCCACCCAATCCGGCCCGATGCTGGTGATCGATGGTGCCCTGCACCCCCGGTTCATCCCCGACAGCCCGTCGCGCTTTATCCGCAACGGTGTGGGTGTCAGCGCCGATGGCCGCCGGGCCTATTTCGTGATCTCGCAGGGCCGGGTGAACTTTGCCGAATTCGCGCGGGTGTTCCGCGATGCGCTGCGCACGCCGCAGGCGCTGTATTTCGATGGCAATGTCTCGCGTCTGTTCGCCCCCGACATCGGGCGGCGCGACCTGGGCTTTCCGATGGGGCCGATTGTCGGCACGGTGGTTCCGGCGGGGTAGGGCGGGGTTTGCCACCCGGCGAACCTGCCTTTCCCTTACCCTTGTCCTGCGGTAGCAGGCACGTCTTGGACCGGGGGATCGATCATGGCACGCATGCGCAAGGGCAGGGACATTTCCGGCTGGCTGATCGTGGACAAGCCTGCGGGGGTCACCTCCACCGCCGTTGTCAACAAGGTCAAATGGGCGTTTCAGGCGCAGAAGGCGGGGCATGCCGGCACGCTGGACCCGGCGGCGACGGGCGTGCTGGCCGTGGCGCTGGGCGAGGCGACAAAGACCGTGCCCTACATCACCGATGCGCTGAAATGCTACCGCTTCATGGTGCGCTTCGGGGCGTCCACCACCACGGATGATGCCGAAGGCACCATCATCGCCACCTCGGACAGCCGCCCCACCGACGCGCAGGTTGAGGCGGCGCTGGCCGCGTTCCGGGGTGAAATCCTGCAAACCCCGCCGCAGTTTTCCGCCGTCAAGATCGGTGGCGAGCGTGCCTATGATCTGGCGCGCGGGGGTGAAGTGGTGGACATCGCCCCCCGCCCGCTGTGGGTGGAAAGCCTGACGCTGCTGTCGCGCCCCGATGCGGATCATGCCGAACTGGAGATGGTCTGCGGCAAGGGCGGCTATGTGCGCGCCATTGCCCGCGATCTGGGGGCGGCGCTGGGCTGCCTTGGCCATGTCGCCTGGCTGCGCCGCGCCTGGTCTGGCCCTTTTGACGCCGCCGATGGCGTGTCGATGGACCGGATCGAAGCCCTGGCGCGCACACCCGGGATCGACGCCCTGCTGCGCCCGCTGGAAGAGGGTCTGGCCGATCTTCCCGAACTGCCCGCCACCCCGGAAGGGGCCGCACGCCTGCGCAACGGCAACCCCGGAATGGTGATTGCCTCATCGGTCGACGACGGTGATGAAGCCTGGGCCAGCTATCAGGGCCGGGCCGTTGCCGTGGGCATCTACAGGGCCGGCGAGTTGCACCCCAGCCGGGTGTTTGCTGCGGGGGCGGGCTGATGGCCCGGCATGGCACGCCGACCAAAGGGGGGCGGCTTCGCCCTTGCCCCGGCCCGCCTGCGAAAATACGCTGAGGCGCAACACTCCGGCAGGCCGCCATGATCACCCGCCACCATCTGAAAGGCGATGCGGACAGCACCGCCGTCTATTCGCCCTGCGAAAGGTATCGCTACCTGCTGACGCGCACCTGGGACAGGGCCGGGCCGCAGGCGCTGTTTGTGATGCTCAACCCATCGACGGCGACTGAGCTTCAGAATGACCCCACGGTGGAACGCTGCGAACGCCGGGCAAGGGCGCTGGGCTTTGGGGCCTTCCGCGTGACCAATATCTTCGCCTTCCGCGCCACCGACTCCCGCGTGATGCGGGCAGACCGCGATCCGGTCGGTCCGGGAAATGATGCGGCGATTGCCGACAGTGCCCTGTGGGCCGACCGGATCATCTGTGCCTGGGGCAGCCATGGCGCGTATCTGGATCGCGGCCACCGGGTGGCCTTGATCCTGCGCGCCACGGGCCGCCCGCTGTGGCATCTTGGCCTGACGCAGGGCGGCCAGCCGAAGCATCCGCTCTATATCGGCTATTCCCGCCAGCCCGAACCCTGGGAACTGGCGTGATCGGCGACAGGAGTGCAGGTCGCACCCGGCGGCGCAGTGCGGGGAAGGGCATCACCCTGTCCGTGCAGGAGGCGGGGTTGGGCGCGCCGCTGATCCTGCTGCACGGCCTTCCGCAGAACGGCATGTGCCGGTGGCGCGCCGCCGCCGCCTTTGCCGCGCGGAACCGCGTGAACATTCCCGATCCGCGCGGCGGTGGCCAAAGCGTTGCCCTGGCGGACGATGCCGCCCGTACCAACTGTTCCAGGCGCGCCATGGCGCAGGGTATCGTGGCCCGGATGGCGGCACCGGGCCTTTCGCAGGCTGCGGTCCCTGGCCATGACCGGGGGAGCGTGGCCTGCGGGCTGGCACCGGAACACCCAAGGCGCGTGACCGGAACGGGCATCACCGAAATCGCGCCGATATCGGATGACCGGGCGGCACGGTTGGCGGACATGGGCCTTTCCGCCTGTCACGGAACCCTTCCGGCGCAGCCTGCGCCACTGTCCGGGCGCATGATCACCCGCAGTCCCGTGGCCCGTGTTGACCGGACGCCGGCCTCATGGAAGGTGCCGAAAAGGTCCCGTCCGCGTGGGCTGCCTGACCGCAACGCAGCAGACTCTTCCGCGCGGCGCGGTCTGGCCGGGGCCAGCGCCCCGGCCACGCGCTGCGCGAGCCACAGGCCCGCCGGGGGCCACAGCCGCCGGCCAGCTTCCGCCCGTCGCGGGCGCTGGCCTGCGGTATTCCCGGACCTGCCGGTCTGCAGGGCACCGTCGCGCGCAGGCGGGGGAAACGCGCTGCGTTTCCTGCTCCCGCCCGGAGGGGCGTTCTCCGGGGTGCCCGGTCTCTCTGGCAGGGGCCATCGCCCCTGCCACAGCGCCACACTGCCCCCTTGGCCAGCCGGGGGCCAAAGCCCCCGGCCAGCGCCCGACCCGCCCCCGGCG
>JADCEL010000013.1 GCA_020250125.1 Rhodobacter sp. | reverse complement strand
CCGGCCGATCCCCGATCTTGGGCTGACGCAAGGCATGTGGAAAAGCGGGGCCTGGGCCAAGCTCGGGGTCTTTCAGCATGATCTGTACGGTTTCACCGGGCGGGCCTTGTTCATTGACCTGGATATGGTGATCTGCGGCAGTCTGGATGCGTTCTTTGATCACCCCGCCCCCTTCCTGACCACCGACATGGGCACAGACTGGCGCCCCCGGCCCACGGGGCGCGGAACGATGGAACCGGGCACCTGCCTGTTTGCCTTCGATCTTGGCAAGGAAGGCCAGATCATCGACCGCTTTGTTGCCGACCGCGAAAGGGCGGTGACAGAGTATGTGATCGAACAGGCCTGGGTCGGCGCGACGGCCCGTTCGATGGATTTCTGGCCTCGCGGCTGGGTCATCAGCTTCAAGCGGCACCTGCGCCAGCCCATCGGGCTGGACCTGATCATGCCGCCGCGCAACCCGCCCGCCGATGCCAGGGTGGTGGCGTTTCACGGCAGGCCGCGTCCCGCCGACCTGCTGCGGCCCGGCAATGCCCTGTGGGACCGTCTGCCCCATATGGGCCATGGTCAGGTGAAATGGATGGTTGATTACTGGACGGAAAATGGCGGCACATTGCCCGTTGCCTGAAGCGGCCCGCGCCTGGCCCGCAGCCGCCCCCGTGCCGCCAGATGACCCAGCTTTCCCAAAAGGTTGCGCCAGCGCAAGCCATACATGGGCAGGCGCCGGTACCACGGAAACTTCTTTACTGCGGAAAACCCAGACCCGGTGATCGTGCTTTCATTGCCGTCATCGACATGGCTGGGAAAGGGTTCGAGGCCGAAATGCCGGAAATCATGCACATGGATGCGGTCAAGCTCGTGGTCGATGGGCCGGGTCACGGGCAGCATGGCGGGCAGCAGGCGGGCGGCCAGATCGCGGGTGATCAGATAGGCGCCCAGCCCGGTTGCAGGCCCGAGGTAAGCGTTCACCTGCCAGGCGCCGACCGTGCCCTGGCAGACCGGCTGCTTGGCCCTGATCCTGTTGAGCTTCAGAAAATCCCAGGCCCCCTGCACCGACAGGGCAGCATCCAGTGCCTTGCGGAACTCGGGATGAAAGACCACGTCATCTTCCATCACCAGGGCCACCCCGGCGGGCCCGGCCAGAAAATCGCGCCAGACTGCCAGATGGGCATGATAGCAGCCGATTTCCCCTGCCATCACCTCGCGCCCGGTGTTGCGGCGGAACGCGGGCGCATCAAGCAGGCGGGCCAGCCGATCCCATTCGGCGCGCCCGTCAATCGCCGGGAACAGCGTGAAGGGCAGCGCCATCGCGTCAAGCTGCGCCTCCATCTTTTCGCGCCGGCTGACAGAGCGGGGCAGGTTGATGACATAGCAGGCAAGCCTGGGACCAGTGTCGGACATGGGACGTTCCTTCGGCGGATCGTGGCGGTGCCTGCAACCGGGTGCCGACGCTGCTCTTGCCCGCCGCTTTTACCAACTGTGCCCGCCCCTGCCAAGTTCAAGGCGCGCCGCGCCGCAATTGCCGGCCCGCCCCCTTCCCTTTTCCCGCGCCCCGCATCACTCTGCCGCCATGACGACAAAGCTTCGCCCGCGCTTCTGGGAACGCATCCCCTTGAAGAACATGACCCCCACCGAATGGGAGGCCGTCTGCGACGGCTGCGGCAAGTGCTGCCTGAACAAGCTTGAGTTCGAAGATACCGGGGAGATTGCCTTTACCCGTGTCGCCTGCCGTCTGCTGGATGGCGAAACCTGCCGTTGCACGCAATACGCCGCCCGCCGCCAGTATGTTCCCGATTGCGTGCATCTGTCGATGAAGACGCTGCCGAAAATCGCCTACTGGCTGCCCCGGACCTGCGCCTACCGCCTGCTGCACGAAGGCAGGCCGCTCTATGGCTGGCACCCTTTGCTGTCGGGCGATCCGGCCTCGGTGCATGAGGCTGGCGCATCGGTGCGCGGCTGGACCGTTTCCGAATTCGAGATTCCGGAAGAAGACTGGGAAGACCATATCATCGAGGAAACCCCCTGATGTTCTTTGCATCTGACAACACTTCGGGTGTTCCGCCCGAAGTCATGGCGGCCCTGACCCGCGCGAACGAAGGCTACATGCCGTCCTATGGCAGCGATCCGGTCATGACACGGGTGCGCGACCGCATCCGCGACCTGTTCGAAGCGCCGGAGGCGGCCGTCTTCCTGGTGGCCACGGGGACTGCGGCCAATGCGCTGGCCCTGGCCATTGCCTGTCCGCCCTGGGGTGCCGTGTTCTGTCACCGCACGGCACATGTCACCGAAGATGAATGTGGCGCGCCCGAGTTCTTCACCCATGGGGCCAAGCTGGTTCTGGTTGAGGGCAGCCACGGCCGCATGACGCCCGAAACCCTGTCTGCCAGCCTGTCGCGCACCGGTGCCAGCGGCGTGCATGGGGTGCAGCGCGGCTGCCTGACGATCACCAATGTGACCGAGGCGGGAACCGTCTATACCCCGGCCGAGGTTGCCGCACTGACGGCCCTTGCCCGCGCCCGGGGCCTGCCCTGCCATATGGATGGGGCGCGCTTTGCCAATGCGCTGGTCGCCACCGGGGCGACCCCGGCAGAGATGACGTGGAAAGCGGGCATCGACATCCTGTCCTTCGGCGGCACCAAGAACGGGCTGTTGGGGGTCGAGGCGGTGGTGATCTTTGATCCCGCCAAAGCCTGGGAGTTCGAGCTGCGCCGCAAGCGCGGCGGGCACCTGTTTTCCAAGCACCGCTTCCTGTCGGCGCAGATGGAGGCCTATCTGGCCGATGACCTCTGGCTGCGCCTGGCCACCCGGGCCAACCGCATGGGTGCGCGACTGGCCACGGGGCTGGCCGCCCTGCCGGGGGCGGGTCTGATCCACCCCGTAGAGGCCAATATGCTGTTCGGCTGGTTCCCCGCCGCTGGCCACGCCCGCGCCCGTGCCGCCGGGGCCGCCTATTACGACTGGTCCGCCCCGCCCGACGGGGCCGTCCGCCTGGTCTGTTCCTGGTCCACGACCGAGGCGGATGTGGACGGCTTTCTGGCGCTGGTCGCGGGCTGACTCAGCATCCCGCCAGATGCGCGGCAATCGCTGCCGCCACGATCTGCGGATGGGTGATCGGCACCATATGCCCGGCACCTGGCACGGACAGGCGCGTGGCCTGCGGCAGACGCCGCGCCAGTTCGGTGTGGATGGCGTCGATCACGGGCGGCGACCCGGCACCTTCAATCAGAAGAACCGGCACGCCGACGGATTCCAGCCGCAGAAAGGCCAGAAGTCCGCCGCTGTCGTCCTTCAGCGCCGGTCCCTGCGCCACAATGATGTGAATCCGGTCAAGGATATAGTTTTGCTGCGCCTCTGGCAGGCTGTCAAAGCTGTCGCCCCCGCCCCAGGCCGCATGAAAGGCCGCCGCGCCTTCGGCCCGCCGGCCCTGCCGCACCAGGTCTTCAAACGCCCCATGCCCGGCGGCAAAGGCGGCATAGGCGGGCGCACCGGCCGCCCGCGCGGCGGCGAAGATCACCGGTTCCACCAGCGTCAGGCTGCGTACCAGATCGGGCCGCTCCAGCGCCAGGCGCAGCGCCACGGTGCCGCCAAAGGAATGGCCGATCAGGTCAACCGGCCCGCCGCCCCCCAGCCGTTCGGCAAACTCTGCCGTGATCCGCGTGGTCAGCGTGTGCAGGTCGCCCTGCCCGTCCCAAACCCCGGACCGGCCATGGCCCGGCTGGTCAAAGGCCGTCAGGGCCACCCCCGGCAGCGCCTGCGCCACGCCGGACCAGGCCCCGGCATGGGCCAGCGAACAATGCAGCGCCAGCACCTGGCGCGCGTTCCCTTCGCCCCAGACCCTGAACGGGGCCGGGTCAAGCACCACACCCCCCTGCATCACAGTTTTCCGGACAGATGAAGATCAAGATCGTCCAGCCGGTCCTGCCCCCAGAACATCTCGGTTCCGGTCACGTAGAACGGCACACCAAAGACGCCGCGCGCCACAGCCTCTTCCAGATTGGCGCCATAGGCTTCGGCGGCGCTTAACATGCCGCGGTCTGCCACTTTGGGATCAAACCCGTGTGCCGCCAGCAGGTCTGCAATCACTTCTGCATCCGCAATATCCCGTTCCTCGGCCCAAAGCGCGCGGGCAATGCCATGCACCAGCCCGGCCAGATCACCGCCCCCGGCCTTTGCCGCTGCAAGAATGGCATAGGACGATGGCGCAGGGTTGACCGGCCAGAACGGCGGTTTCAGATGGATCGGCAGCCCCGCCTTTGCGGCCTGCCGCCGCATCTCCTGCAGGCGGTAAGCCTTGCGGCTGTCATGCCGGTCGGCCAGCACCTGCCCGCCCGTCCGGGGGAACAGTGCGGCGGGATCAAGCGGCCGGTAGGCAATGTCTGCGCCGTGCCGTGCCGCGATTGCTTCCAATCGCTGCCCGGCAATATAGACCCAAGGCGATACCGTGGCGAAAAAGTAGTCGATCTGCGCCAAGCCGGCCCCCTGACCCAAGCTGCGGTTTCCAAAGACCCTAACCGGGTGATAAGCGGTGTCAACGCCACGAATCCGCGGCCTGCCGCCGCGCTCAAGGACCGGAAAATGCGCGCCATGACCGAACCCAAGCTGATTTCCGGCAATGCCAATCTGTCGCTTGCCAAATCCATCGCCCGGCGGATGTCGATGCATCGCGGCATGTCGGTCAAGCTGGTGGACGCACGGGTTGAACGGTTCAACGATCAGGAAATCTTTGTCGAGGTGTTCGAGAACGTCCGGGGCGAGGATATGTTCATCATCCAGCCCACATCGAACCCGGCCAACGACAACCTGATGGAGCTCTTGATCATCACCGATGCCCTGCGCCGGTCCTCGGCCGCGCGCATCACCGCCGTGATTCCCTATTTCGGCTATGCCCGGCAGGACCGCCGCGCCAAGGCCCGAACCCCGATCAGCGCCAAGCTGGTGGCGAACCTGCTGACCGAAGCCGGGGTCGAACGCATCCTGACGCTGGACCTGCACGCCACCCAGATCCAGGGCTTTTTCGACATCCCGGTTGACAACCTTTATGCCGCCCCGGTGTTCGCGCTGGACATTGAACACCATTTCAGGAACCGGATGGGCGATCTGATGGTGGTCTCGCCGGACGTGGGCGGCGTCGGACGCGCCCGCGAACTGGCGACGCGGATCAACGCGCCGCTTGCCATTGTGGACAAGCGCCGTGAAAAGGCGGGCGAAGTGGCCGAGATGACCGTGATCGGTTCTGTCGAAGGCAAGACCTGCATCATCGTCGATGACATCTGCGACACCGCCGGCACGCTGTCAAAGGCGGCCGGGGTGCTGATGGAAAACGGTGCTGTCGAGGTCCACAGCTATATCACCCATGGCGTGCTGTCCGGCCCGGCGGTGGAGCGCATCCAGAAATCGGTGATGAAAAGCCTGGTGATCACCGACAGCATCGAACCCACCGACCTGGTGCGGAATGCCCCCAACATCCGCATCGTGCCCACCGCGCCGATGTTTGCCCAGGCAATCCTGAACATCTGGAACGGCACCAGCGTATCGTCGCTGTTCGATACCGATACTTTGGTGCCGATCTATGAGGGGATGTATTCGCGGTAGGGGCAGGCGGCTGCAGGCAGGCAGCGCCAGAGGACCCGGCGAACGTCCAGTGGACGTTCGCCGGGTCCGATTGCCGAAGGCTGCTGCGCCCGCAGGCAAGGGGCCATCCGTTTGCCTGACGGTCTGTTCAGGGCGCGCCCGCCCGAGGGGGCGGTCGGGCGCGGCCGTCGGGGCAGTGCCCCGACTTGACTGGGGTCAAATCCGGCAAGAACAGGGTCAAGACCCATGCGTCGAAGCCGCCCAGCCCCTCGCCTCTTCAGACCCCACCACCTCATCCCAACCGGCCATCGGCACGGAACATCCCCCCGCACCAAAACAAAAGGCCCCGGTTTCCCGGGGCCCTTCCTTTCAATGCCCTGTGACACTCAGTGCCCGGCGGCGGTCTTCAGCTCCTGCATGTCATGCACCAGCTTTTCCGCCGTGTCGCGGTCTTCCGGCAGGGCCATGGCCGCCAGTGACCGCGCCTCGTCGATCATCCTGTCCAGCAGCGTTCCTGTCAGTTCCTCGACCGGAACAGCACTTTCCGCCAGAACGGAAACGCCTGCCGCCGTGATCTCGGCAAAGCCGCCGGTCACCGCATAGGCGCGCACGCCGTCTGCGCCCACGGCCCGGACGATGCCCGGACGCAAGGTGGTGATGGTGGCCTCGTGCCCTTCCATCGCCGTCAGATCGCCGGCGGTTCCGGGGATGCCCACCTCGGTCACGGCCAGGGACGCAAGCCTGCGTTCCGGTGACACAAGGTCGAATTGCAGCGTGCCTGCCATGATGCCCCCTCAGGCCGCTGCCGCAGCCAGACGCTGGGCCTTGGCGATGACCTCGTCGATGTCGCCGACCATGTAGAAGGCGGCTTCCGGAAGGTGATCATATTCGCCGGCGACCACGGCCTTGAACGAGGCAATGGTCTTTTCCAGCGGAACCTGCACGCCGGGCGAGCCGGTAAACACCTGGGCCACGTCAAAAGGCTGGCTCAGGAAGCGCTGGATCTTGCGGGCGCGGGCCACGGTCAGCTTGTCTTCTTCTGAAAGCTCATCCATCCCGAGGATGGCGATGATATCCTGAAGCGACTTGTAGCGCTGCAGGATGCCCTGAACGGAGCGGGCGACATTGTAATGCTCTTCGCCCACCACCAGCGGATCAAGGATGCGCGACGAGGAGTCAAGCGGGTCCACCGCCGGATAGATGCCAAGCTCGGAAATCGCGCGGCTCAGAACTGTTGTCGCGTCAAGGTGCGCAAACGAGGTGGCCGGGGCCGGGTCGGTCAGGTCATCGGCCGGCACGTAAATGGCCTGAACCGAGGTGATCGATCCCGCCCTGGTCGAGGTGATGCGTTCCTGCAAGGCACCCATGTCGGTCGCCAGCGTTGGCTGATAGCCCACGGCAGACGGGATACGGCCCAGCAGGGCCGACACTTCGGACCCCGCCTGCGTGAAGCGGAAGATGTTGTCCACAAAGAAAAGCACGTCCGTGCCGGACTGGTCGCGGAACTGCTCGGCAATCGTCAGACCGGTCAGCGCCACGCGCAGGCGGGCGCCCGGCGGTTCGTTCATCTGGCCGTACACCAGCGAGACCTTGGATTTTTCCAGGTCGTCGATGTTGATGACGCCGGATTCGATGAACTCGTGATACAGGTCGTTGCCTTCACGGGTGCGTTCGCCGACACCGGCGAAAACCGAAAAGCCCGAGTGTACCTTGGCGATGTTGTTGATCAGTTCCTGGATCAGAACCGTCTTGCCCACGCCGGCACCGCCGAACAGGCCGATCTTGCCGCCCTTGGAATAGGGGGCAAGCAGGTCGATCACCTTGATGCCGGTTTCCAGGATCTGGGCATCCGTCGCCTGATCCGAGAAGGATGGCGCAGGCTGATGGATCGAACGCACTTCGCTGTGCGCAACCGCGCCTTTTTCGTCAATCGGGGCACCGATGACGTTCAGGATGCGCCCCAGTGTCCCGTTGCCGACGGGCACCGAAATCGGCGCGCCAAGGTCGGCCACCGCCGCCCCGCGCACCAGACCTTCGGTTGCGTCCATCGCGATGGTCCGAACGGTGTTTTCGCCCAGGTGCTGGGCCACTTCCAGCACCAGACGCTTGCCGTTGTTGTCGGTTTCCAGCGCGTTCAGAATCGCGGGAAGCGACCCTTCAAAATGCACGTCAACAACCGCGCCGATCACCTGGGTGATCTTGCCGTGGGCCTTTGGGGCTTTTGCCATGTCGTTTCTCCGGTTCATCGGGGCTTGGCCCCGGTCATTCCATTATGCTTCGATCAGGTCCAGACGGCGTTCGATCCGCGCGAGGCGTTCGTCAAAGCGGTCCATCCGGTGCGCTAACTGGGAAATCTGCAACGATTGCAGCGCAAGCTCCTGACGCACCAGCGAAAGCCCGCTTTCCATGTTGGACACCCGGGTTTTCAGATCAGCCAACCCGTCCTCGAATCGCGAAAACTGCGTCTGCATCCGCTTGAGCAACTCGTAGGTCAGGCTGGCCACATCCTCTGCCACGTTACAGCGCCTCCGCGCCCGAGATGATCTCGATCAGTTCCTTGGTGATCGCCGCCTGACGCGACCGGTTGTACTGGATGGTCAGCCGGTTGATCATATCGCCCGCGTTGCGGGTCGCATTGTCCATGGCGCTTTGACGCGCGCCCTGTTCCGACGCGCCGTTTTCCAGCAGGGCGGTGAAAACCTGTGTCGCCACATTGCGCGGCAGAAGGTCTGCCAGAATGCCTTCCTCGCTGGGCTCGTAGTCGTAAAGCGTTGATGTCGCGGCCCCTTCGAACACGGCCGGGATCACCTGCTGCGCCGTCGGGATCTGGCTGATCACCGACTGGAAGCGGTTGAAGAACAGCGTTGCCACGTCAAACCCGCCGGCATCGAACCGGGCCAGAATGTCACGGGCAATGCCCTGCGCGTCGACATAGCCGATGCGCTTGACCGCCGACAGATCGACATGGCCGACGAAATGCTGCGACAGGTCGCGGCGCAGCTGCTCGCGGCCCTTGCGGCCCACGGTCAGGATTTTCACCGTCTTGCCCCTGGCCATCAGCGCCTGCGCGTGCTGGCGGGCAAGCCGCGCGATGGAGGAATTGAAGCCGCCGCACAACCCGCGCTCTGCCGTCATCACCACCAGCAGATGCACGCGGTCGTCACCCGTTCCGGCCAGCAGCCGGGGGGCCTGATCGCTGCCGCCGACCGAGGCGGCCAGCCCCGTCATCACGGCATTCATCCGCTCTGCATAGGGGCGCGCGGCCACGGCGGCCTCCTGGGCGCGGCGAAGCTTCGCCGCAGCAACCATCTGCATCGCCTTCGTGATCTTCCGCGTGTTCTTGACGCTTCCGATCCGGTTCTTCAGGTCCTTCAGGCTGGGCATCTACCGGCTCCTTGCCACGCCCTCAGGCGAAGTCTTTTGCAAAGGCGTCAAGCTGCGCCCGGATCGCCTTTTCAAGATCGCCCGACACCTTGCGGTCATTGGCAGTGATATCGTCCAGGAGTGCCTTGCCCTTGCTGCGCAGGTGCTTGAGCAGACCGGCCTCAAAACGGGTCACGTCCTTTACGGCGATCTTGTCAAGATAGCCCGAGGTGCCCGCATAGATCACGCAGACAATTTCCGCGTTGGTCAGCGGCGCATATTGCGGCTGCTTCATCAGCTCGGTCAGGCGCGCGCCCCGGTTCAGCAGCTGCTGGGTGGACACATCAAGGTCGGACCCGAACTGCGCGAAGGCCGCCATTTCGCGGTACTGCGCCAGTTCCAGCTTCACCTTGCCGGCCACCGATTTCATGGCGCTGGTCTGGGCAGACGATCCGACGCGCGACACCGACAGACCGGTGTTCACGGCCGGGCGGATGCCCTGGTAGAACAGTTCGGTTTCAAGGAAGATCTGGCCATCGGTGATCGAGATCACGTTGGTCGGGATAAAGGCAGACACGTCGCCGCCTTGCGTTTCGATGATCGGCAGCGCGGTCAGCGACCCCGCACCGAAATCTTCGTTCAGCTTGGCCGACCGCTCCAGCAGGCGCGAGTGCAGGTAGAACACGTCACCCGGATAGGCTTCGCGTCCCGGCGGACGGCGCAGCAGCAGCGACATCTGGCGATAGGCGACCGCCTGCTTGGACAGGTCATCATAGATGATCAAGGCATGGCGGCCGTTGTCGCGGAAGAATTCCGCCATCGCGGTGGCGGCATAGGGGGCCAGGAACTGCATCGGGGCCGGGTCGGACGCGGTCGCGGCGACGACGATCGTGTAATCGATCGCCCCCGTTTCTTCCAGCTTCTTGACCAGCTGCGCCACGGTTGACCGCTTTTGGCCGATTGCGACATAGACGCAGTACAGCTTCTTTGATTCATCCGAACCGGCGGCTTCGTTATAGGCCTTCTGGTTCAGGATCGTGTCCAGCGCCACGGCGGTCTTGCCGGTCTGGCGGTCGCCGATGATCAGCTCGCGCTGGCCGCGGCCCACCGGGATCATGGCATCTATGGCCTTCAGGCCGGTTGCCATCGGCTCGTGCACCGATTTGCGCGGAATGATGCCCGGCGCCTTCACGTCGGCCACGCGACGCTCGGTCGCGGCAATCGGGCCCTTGCCGTCAATCGGGTTGCCAAGACCGTCGACAACGCGGCCCAGCAGGGCGTTGCCCGCAGGCACGTCGACGATGGAGCGGGTGCGCTTTACGGTGTCGCCTTCCTTGATGTCCTGGTCCGACCCGAAGATCACGATGCCGACGTTGTCCACTTCCAGGTTCAGCGCCATGCCACGGATGCCGCCGGGGAATTCAACCATCTCGCCTGCCTGGACATTGTCCAGCCCGTGGACGCGGGCAATCCCGTCACCCACCGACAGCACGCGGCCCACTTCGGCCACTTCGGCATCCTGGCCGAAATTCTTGATCTGCTCCTTGAGGATCGCGGAGATCTCAGCAGCTTGGATACCCATTATCCGACCTCTTTCATTGCGTTCTTGAGTGCCGCGAGCTTCGCGCGGATCGAGGTGTCGATCATCGTCGAGCCCAGTTTCACGACGAGTCCGCCAATCAGGCTTGCATCGACGGTTGTCTTCAGTGTCACGTCCTTGCCGGCGCGCGCCTTCAGCGTGGCCGCAAGCTGCGCGGTCTGCTCTGCGTTCAGCGGCGTCGCCGATACGACTTCTGCCGTCACCTCGCCCTTTTCGGCGGCGATGCGGGCGCGCAATTCACTGATCAGCTGCGGCAGCACGAACAGGCGGCGCTTGGTGGCCATAAGGCGCAGCGTGTTGGCCATCAGCGCCGAAAGCTTCATCCTGGCGGCAATCGCGGAAATCGCATTGCCCTGATCCTGCCGCGAAACCATGGGAGAGGCGATCATCGCGCGCAGATCGGCGCTTTCGGCCAGCGCCGCATCAAGCGCATCGACATCCGCCGCCAGCGCTGCCAGCGCCCCGCCGTCCATCGCAAGCCCGAACACGGCCGAAGCATAGCGACCGGCAATCCCCGTGGACATCGAAGCTGGTTCTGACACGTCAACCCTTCCACTGTTCTGGCCCTGCTTCTGTCCGAACCTTTGTGCAGGACAAGAGCCGCCCATGGCGCACACTGCCGCGTGCGTCTTGATTTCGGCGGGGTGTAGCAGAGGTGCCGAAACCCTGCAACCGTCAAGGTCACGTCAGTGAGAGGTGCCGGAGCCTTGAAAAACAGGCGTTCCCGGCGGTTTGCCGCAGATGCGACGCTTTGGCGCCGCTGCGTTGCGGCAAGGGCCGCGCCCGCATCGGCAAAACGCCGTGAATCACCCCGCCCCGGCACCCGGACCCGTGTCCGGCAGGTGCGGGGTGGGCACCGGTGCAGGCAAGCCTTCCAGCACGCGCAGCGGACGGCGGACCACGTCGCGCAGGCCGGGCCGCGTAGGGGCATAGGTCTGTTTGGATGCCTCGACCACCAGAACGCCCCCCGCCACCCAGGGCACCACCCGCCGCCCGGCCCCGTCCCAGAAATCCGCCGTCCGCAGCCAGAAGCGCCGGTTGGACGGCGGGGCGAACAGCGTTGACTGGCTGCGCTCCGGCGTAAAGCCGTGATGTTTCAGCAGGGCTTCCAGCTGCGACATCGAATAGGGCCGTCCATAGCCGAAGGGCGTGCCATCCGCCCGCGCCCACAGGCCGGACCTGTTCGGCACCACAAACAGCGCCCGCCCGCCCGGCCCCAGCACACGGCTGCATTCATCCAGCAGCGCCGCCGGATGCCCGGATGTTTCCAGCCCGTGCATCACCACCAGCCTGTCGACAAACCCGGTCGAGATCGGCCAGTGCGTTTCCTCGCACAGGACAGATACGTTTTCCGCCCCGGCGGGCCAGGGCATCACCCCCTGCTGGCCGGGCATCAGCGCCACAATGCGCCGCGCCTCGGCCAGGAAGGGGCGAAGCACCGGGACGGCAAAGCCAAACCCCGCCACCGTCTGGCCCCGGGCACCGGGCCAGGTTTTCGCAACGGTCTCCCGGATCGCCCGCTGCGCCACCCGTCCCAGCTGGGTCCGGTAGTAGAAATTGCGCAGTTCGACCACGTCAAGGTGCATTGCGGTCGGCCCCCCCAAGGACGATTGTCGCGGCGAAGATATAAGCAGACAAAGGCGAAACACCATGCCGCTTGACCTTGTGACCATCCCCTGCCTGTCGGACAATTACGCCTTCCTGATCCACGATGCCGCCAGCGGCGGGACCGCCGTCATCGACGTGCCCGAGGCGGCCCCCATTCTGGCGGCGCTGCGCCAGCGCGGCTGGACCCTGTCGCAGATCCTGCTGACCCATCACCACGCCGATCACATCCAGGGGGTTGCAGACCTGCGGGCCGCCACCGGCGCAAGGGTGGCGGGCAACGCCGCAGACGCGCACCGCCTGCCGCCGCTGGACCTTGCCTTGCACGAAGGCCAGACGGTGCAGGTGGGCACAGAAGCCGGAACGGTCATTGATGTTTCCGGTCACACCCTTGGGCACGTCGCCTTTCACTTTCCGGCCTCTGCCCTTGTGTTCACGGCCGACAGCCTGATGGCCTGCGGCTGCGGACGGCTGTTTGAAGGCACCGGGCCGCAGATGTGGACCAGCCTGTCAAAACTGGCGCGGCTGCCCCCGGAAACGCTGGTCTGTTCGGGCCACGAATACACGGCGTCGAACGCGCGCTTTGCCCTTTCCCTTGATCCCGACAATCCGGCGCTTATCTCCCGTGTTGCGCAGATCGCAGAGGCGCGGCACAAGGGGCAGCCGACGGTGCCCTCGCGCCTGTGCGATGAACTGGCGACGAACCCCTTTCTGCGGGCAGGTCTTGCGCAGATGAAGGCGCGGCTTGGCCTTTCCGGTGCATCGGACGCGGCGGTGTTCACCGAAATCCGCGCCCGGAAGGACCGTTTTTAGGCCGCGCTTCCCCGGTGTGACCGGACCTGGCCCGAAAGCGATCACATTTTGCGCCTAAGCCGAAGGAATCGTCAGCCGGGCCGAAAAAGAACTTGAAGGTCGGCAAAGAAAACCGAACTTTAAACCCAGAAGGCTATGGTCAGGACGGGGGCACGGGAAACCTCTTCCGGCCCTGAGAAACAGGAGCACCTTCACGTGCCATCTTTTTCGAACACACTCGAGCAGGCCATCCACGGCGCCCTGGCGCTGGCCAACGCACGGCGCCACGAACTTGCAACGCTGGAGCATCTGCTTCTGGCGCTGATCGACGAACCTGACGCCTCGCGGGTGATGAAGGCCTGTTCGGTTGATCTGGACGAATTGCGCAAGACGCTTGTCGAATTCATCGACGATGACCTGTCGACACTGGTCACAGATGTCGAAGGGTCGGAAGCGGTTCCGACCGCCGCCTTCCAGCGCGTCATCCAGCGCGCGGCGATCCATGTGCAGTCTTCGGGCCGCACCGAGGTGACCGGGGCAAACGTGCTGGTTGCGATCTTTGCCGAACGGGAATCGAACGCGGCCTATTTCCTGCAGGAACAGGACATGACGCGCTATGACGCCGTCAACTTCATCGCCCATGGCGTGGCCAAAGACCCGTCCTATGGCGAACCCCGCCCGGTGACCGGTGCCGAGGAACATCAGGAAACGCCCAAGGCCGAAGCGGGCGAGGCCAGGGAATCGGCGCTGTCGAAATACTGCGTTGATCTGAACGTCAAGGCGCGCAAGGGCGATGTCGACCCGCTGATCGGCCGCGATGCCGAGGTGGAGCGCTGCATCCAGGTGCTGTGCCGCAGGCGCAAGAACAACCCGCTTCTGGTGGGCGACCCCGGCGTGGGCAAGACCGCCATCGCCGAAGGTCTGGCCTGGAAGATCGTCAAGGGAGAGACGCCCGAGATTCTGGCCCATGCCACGATCTTTTCGCTTGATATGGGCGCGCTGCTGGCCGGAACCCGCTATCGCGGCGATTTCGAGGAACGCCTGAAATCCGTCGTCAAAGAGATGGAGGATCACCCAGACGCCATCCTGTTCATCGATGAAATTCACACCGTCATCGGTGCCGGGGCCACATCGGGCGGGGCGATGGACGCGTCCAACCTGCTCAAGCCCGCGCTGCAGGGCGGCAAGCTGCGCTGCATGGGGTCAACCACCTACAAGGAATTCCGCCAGCACTTCGAAAAGGACCGCGCCCTGTCGCGCCGGTTCCAGAAGATCGACGTGAACGAACCTTCGGTCGAAGACACCGTGAAAATCCTGATGGGCCTGAAGCCCTATTTCGAGGAACATCACGACCTGCGCTATACGCATGACGCCATCCGCACGGCGGTCGAGCTTTCGGCCCGCTACATTCATGACCGCAAACTGCCCGACAAGGCGATTGACGTGATCGACGAGGCCGGGGCGGCGCAGCACCTTGTTGCCGAATCCAAGCGCCGCAAGACCATCGGCCCGAAAGAGATCGAGGCGGTCGTGGCCAAGATCGCCCGCATCCCGCCGAAGAACGTCTCCAAAGACGATGCCGAGGTGTTGCGCGATCTGGAAAAGACGCTCAAGCGCGTGGTCTTCGGTCAGGACAAGGCGATCGAGGCGCTGTCATCCGCCATCAAGCTGGCCCGCGCTGGCTTGCGCGAGCCGGAAAAGCCCATCGGCAACTACCTGTTCGCCGGCCCGACCGGTGTCGGCAAGACCGAGGTGGCCAGGCAGCTTGCCAATACGCTGGGCGTGGAACTGCTGCGCTTTGACATGTCAGAATACATGGAAAAACACGCGGTGTCGCGGCTGATCGGTGCCCCTCCGGGCTATGTCGGCTTCGATCAGGGTGGAATGCTGACCGACGGGATCGACCAGCATCCGCATTGCGTGCTGCTGCTGGACGAAATCGAAAAGGCGCATCCGGATGTCTACAACATCCTGCTGCAGGTGATGGACCACGGCAAGCTGACCGATCACAACGGGCGGCAGGTGGATTTCCGCAACGTGATCCTGATCATGACCTCGAACGCGGGTGCATCCGAAATGTCGAAATCGGCCATCGGTTTTGGCCGCGACCGGCGCACCGGCGAAGACACGGCGGCGATCGAGCGCACCTTCACGCCCGAATTCCGCAACCGTCTGGATGCCGTGATTTCCTTTGCCCCGCTGGGCAAAGAGGTGATCCTGCAGGTGGTCGAGAAATTCGTGCTTCAGCTTGAGGCGCAACTGTTGGACCGCAACGTCCATATCGAACTTTCGCCCGAGGCCGCCGCCTGGCTGGGCGAAAAGGGCTATGACGACAAGATGGGCGCGCGCCCCCTGGGCCGCGTGATCCAGGAACACATCAAAAAGCCGCTGGCCGAGGAACTGCTGTTCGGCAAGCTGATGAAGGGGGGCGTTGTCAGGGTCGTGGCCAAAGGCGACGGGATCGAGCTTGAGATCGAAGAACCCCAGAAACCCCGCCTTGCCGGTGCCAAACCGCCGCTGCTGACAGCGGGGTAAGGCACTGTCCCGGCTTGTTTGGGGCGGATTCAGATGATCGATCCCCTTGGCTGGGGGGCGGTACGGTTACATTGCGGGTCCACCCTGCGTGCAGCACCCCTACCGTTCCGTCAGCTTCAACTCAATCCGGCGGTTCTGCGCCCTGGCCTCGGGGCTGTCCCCTGCCGCCACCGGCCGGTATTCGCCGAACCCCGTCGCCGCCATGCGTTCGGGCGGAAAGCCCAGCACGTCCTGCATGTAGCGCACCACGGCCAGCGCGCGGGCCTGGCTCAGGTCCCAGTTGTCACGGAACAGACCTTCGCCTGACAGCGGCACGTTGTCGGTATGCCCGTCCACCCGGATGATCCAGTCGATGGCCGGGGGAATCTTCCCCGCAATTTCGGAAAGCGTCGCCGCCACGCCCGCAATCTGGGCCTGCCCTTCCGGGGCAAGATCTGCCGACCCGGGCTGAAACAGCACCTCGGACGAAAACACGAAACGGTCGCCCACGATCCGCACGCCTTCGCGGCCCGCCAGCAGGTCGCGCAGCTGGCCGAAGAATTCCGACCGGAACCGTTCAAGCTGCCTGGCCTCGTCTTTCGCTTCCGAAGCCTCGGCGGCAAGGCGCGCCGCCTCTGCCTCCAGCCGCTTGCGTTCGGCCTCTTCCATTTCCGCCCGCAGTCGCTGCTCGCCCGCGACCTGGGCCAGCGCCGAATTCAGCTGCCCGCCCAGGGTTTCAATCTGCACCTTGGCCGCCGCATCCCTGGCCGCCGCCGCATTCAGCAAGCCCTGCAGCGCCCCCAGCTGCGCGGTCAGCTGCGCGATCTGTTCGTTCAGCAGCGCCACCCGCCGCGCGCTTTCCGCCGATGCCGCCTGTTCCTGTGACAGCGCCGTCTGCGCCGCCGCCAGCAGCCCCGCGCGCTTCTGCGCCTCTGTCAGGTCCTGCCCGGTCTTGATCTTTGCCGCATTTGCCGCCGCCAGCAGGGTCAGCGTTTCTTCGGCCCGCTTGCGCTGTTCCTCCAGCGCCAGCGTCATCGCCGTCAGTTCCGCATCCGCGTCCTTCAGCCGCGTGCGCAGGGCATCGGCGGCGGCAAGATCGGCCAGCCGGGTCTTTTCGGCCTCGGTCAGCCCGGCCCTGGCACCGGAGAGATCGGCCTGAAGCGTCGCGACCTGCGCCTCACGCGCGGCGGCCTTGGCCTTCATCTCCTCGATCAGCAGGGTCAGCGCATCGCTGCGCGCGGCGGCCAGCCGTGCGGCTTCGGTGCCCGCGTCAATCTCGTCCCGCGCCTTGGCCAGCGCCAGTTGCAGCGCCTCTTCCTGGCTGATCAGGCGGGTACGGGCCGCCTCGAGGTCACTGACCTGTGCTGTCAGCGCGCTGGCCTGTCCGCGCGCCGTATCGCGTTCCGACAGCAGCGTGGCCACCTGTTGTTCAAAGCTGGTGATCCGCACCTCGGCCGCGGCAAGCTCGCCCTGCCGGGCGGCCAGCTGCCCGGACAGCGTGGCGATCAGGGCAGACTGCTCTTCGCCCTGCGCCTGTGCCGCCGAAAGATCGCTGCCCAGTCGGCCGACTTCGGCCTGCAACGCATCCGCGCGGCTGCGTTCAAGACCCAGCGCATCGGCCAGTCCGGCCACCTGTGCGGCCAGGGCATCCAGCTCGCCGCCCTGGGTGGTGATCGTTTCGCGCAGCACCGACTGGACCAGCACGAAGACGGTCAGCACGAACATCAGCACCATCAGAAGCGAGGTCATCGCATCAACAAAGCCCGGCCAGATCGGGCTTTCGCTGCGGGAACTGCGCCGGGACAGGGCCATGCCGGCTAACCCCGCCCCGCCGCACCGCGCGACAGCTGGCGGACGGCCAGGGTCAATGCGGCCAGATCACCCCGCAGGTCGGCGATGCTTTCCTGGCGACCGGCCGAGATCTCTTCCAGAATGCGCAGAAGCTGCACATCAATCGACCGCAGGCGCATCCGGCTTTCCGCATCGATATGGGCCCCGGTTTCGGGCGCGGCCAGCGCCTTTGCAAGCCGGTCCTGCCCATCGGCAATGCGCGACAACAGTGCCTTCTGCCCGTCATCACGCCCCAGTTGATCCACAAGACGGTCCACCGACGCCGCCAGAGTCACCAGCCGGTCATCGACAAGGGCCCTGGCGATGTCGGACTGGGTGTAAAGCGATTGCAGCGCTTCCATCTGCTCTGCCATGCCATTCAGCGCGTCGGCGAACATCGCCCCGTCACGGGAAGCGGGGGCTTCACCTTCGGCCGTGAAGCCAAGGCGGGTGATGGTGGACAGCCATTCTTCCAGCTCGCGGTAAAAGCGGTTGGTGCCGTGGCTGACGAAAAGCTCCAGCAGCCCCACGACCAGTGATCCCGCCAGCCCCAGCAGAGACGAGGAAAAGGCCGTGCCCATGCCGTCAAGCTGGCCTTCCAGACCCGACATCAGCTTGTCAAAAACCTGAACGCGCGTTTCATTTTCCTGCGGTGCCAGCGACCGGATCGTTTCAACCATCGCGGGCACGGTCGTTGCCAGGCCGTAGAAGGTGCCAAGCAGGCCAAGAAAGATCAGCAGGTTGGCAATGTAGCGGGTGATGTCGCGCTGTTCATCAATGCGGGTGCCGACAGAATCCAGGATCGACCGCGCATTGGAGGATGATATCTGCATCTTCGCCCCGCGCGACCGCAGCAGCGCCGCAAGCGGGGCCAGCAGACGCGGCGGCGTCGTCTGGCCGTGACCGGGCCGGCGGCGCACGAAATCATCGATCCACCGGACGGACTGAAGCAGTTGGAGAAGCTGCAGGAAGCAGATGATGATGCCGAACAGAAAGACCAGCCCGACAAAACCATTCAGCAGGGGCTTGGCCAGAAAGACACCGCGCAGCATCGGGAAGGTGGCATAAAGCCCCAGCGCCACGACCGCAGTGACCATGACAAGCAGAACGACCTGGCGGATCGGACGCGTAAAGCGAAGGTCTGCCTCAAGTCTTTGCATCAACGGTCCTGTCCTGTGGTTTCGCGGAAGAATAGGGATGCTGGCGCGGGATGCCAACTGCCAATCCTGCGAGGGCAGGTCACCGCCTTCAATCCGGACCGATCTGCCGCACCCGTGCGGCCAGCCAGGCCAGATCGGGGTCGCAGATGCCCAGGGACGACAGATGGTCTGCCGTGCTGAACAGGTAATCGCGGTTGCTGCCGCGCCCGCCGGCAGACCGGGCGATGATCCTTGCCTGCTCTTCCGGTGGCAGGCCCCCGCAGTACTGGCCGTGATCGGGATCAATCACATAGACCAGCGCAGTGACCTGCCCGCCCTGCCGCAGGGTGACAGGAAGCCTGGCTTCCAGATAGGCCGAAGAGACCAGCTCGCGGTCGCGCAGAACGGCGACGGTGGCATCTTCCTGGCCTGCCTCCACGGCAAAAGCCACGCCGTCGCAGCGGGCATCTTCCTGCCGGTCAAGCGCAAGGACCAGGCCGGGCGCGTCGACCGATCCGCGGTGATGGATCGAGCGCATGCAGAAGCTGCGGTGCCAGCCATCCAGCCGGGCGATCTGGCGGTCTGCCACGGGAAAACCGGGGTTCCAGATCAGCGAGCCATAGCCGAAAACCCACAGCCGGCCGGTCCCATACGCTTTGCTCATGTCTCTGGCCCTTGTCCTGCGGGGCTTGTAAACAACAGCCTTGGACCGATTGGAAGGGGCGGCGATGCGCGCTTTGGTGTGGGTGGTGGCCGCAGCGGCGGTTACCTGGGGCGGCTACTGGTTCGTGGGTGCCCGGGCACTGGAAACCGCCGCACAGGCGTGGTTGCGGACCCAAGGCGAAGCCGGGCTTGTGGCAGGGCACAGCGCACTTTCCGTCAGCGGCTTTCCCAACCGGTTCGACCTGACGGTGACGGACCTGCGGCTTGCGGACCCCGCCTCGGGCTATGGCTGGACAGCACCCTTCGTGCAGATTCTGTCGCTCAGCTACAAGCCCTGGCACATCATTGCCGCCTTCGCCAGCCAGCAGCAGGTCCGGACCCCCTGGCAGGATCTTGCGGTGGCATCCGACAGGTTGCAGGGCAGCGTCGTGATCGTGCCGGGCACCAACCTTGCCCTCGACCGGCTGACCCTGGTCGGCGACGGGATGCGCGTGACATCCGACCTGGGCTGGACCGCCGGCGTCGATACGCTGCGCCTTGCCACCAGACGGGTCGGCGGCGACGGAACACGCCACGAGATCGGTCTGGAAATGCTGGGCCTGGCACCTGATCCGGGCATCATGGCCGCCTTGCCGGATTTCCCCGAAACGCTGGAGAAGCTGCGGCTGGATGCCACTGTCACGCTGACGCTGCCGCTGGACCGCCGGGCAGGCGAGGTGCGCCCCCGTGCGTCGCATGTTGATGTGAAAGAGGTCCGCCTTGTCTGGGGCACGCTGGTTCTGTCCGGCTCGGGCAGCGTTGCGGCGGCAGCGGACGGGCTTGCGGAAGGGCGGATTGCCCTGCGGCTGACGAACTGGCGCGATGCCATGCCGCTGGCGGTCGCCGCCGGGCTGATCACGGCAGAAGTGGCCCCAACCTGGCAGAACATGCTGGCGCTGCTTGCGGCCCAGACCGGAACCCCCGAAGACCTTGATCTGCCGCTGATCTTCGCCAGGGGCAGGACCAGCCTGGGGCCATTCCCGCTGGGGCCGGCCCCCCGGATGAACTGATCAGCGGCAATAGGCACCGCCGCGCTGTCTGGCGATATCGAAATGCAGGTGGTCGCGGTGATGCCGGTCAGATTCGGGGCCCAGCGTTGTGCTGAAGGGGCCGCAGGCGGCCTTGTGGGCCTTTCTCATCGGCTTGCCCGCCGACCTGCGCCAGTCTTCGGCAACGACAATGTCTTTTCCGTCAGCAAGGATGATGGCGGCAATGTCGATCGCATTACCGCGCCCATGTTCGCTGATCTTTGCGCCCCGGACATTGTTGCGCGGGCGGCAGGCATAGCTGGCCGCGATCCGGAGGCCGACCACGTCCTTGCGGCCGAACGCAGGTTTCAGGCCCTTGCGGACCCAGGTTTTCAGGGCGCGCGCCGTATCGCAGTTGATGACGGCAGGCTGGCTGAGCGCCACACCGTCAACCGAGGTGATGCGGACCGGTTCCTTGATCCCGCAGCCCCGCACGCGCGACGTGATCGGTGCCAGGGTTTCACCCTTGATCGACGGATCACCACAGACCGAGCCCTTCTTGCCCGTGATCGCACTTTTGCCGGGCAGGATGCGGACAGCAGCCACGGTCTGGACCCTTTCCGGCATTTGCGGGTCTGCGGCACCGCCCGCAGACAGGCGGGGCCGCGGTTCGGGGCGCGGGACCGAAAGCAGCGCCAGAACAACCGGGGCCGAAGATGGCACGGGATCGGCTTGGCGGACCGGCTGCGGCGGTTCGGACGCGCCCGAGATGCGCACAACCGGGCGTTCCCGGGGGCGGGGTGATGACAAAGGCCCTGCGGCCATTCCGGCCACAAGCGCCGCAGCCTGTACCTGAAGCGGCACCTCGGCCGCGCCCCGCACCTGCGGCGCATCGCCGGCGGCAGGCTGTGCGGTGCCAGGCGGGCCGGGGACCGGGCGCAGCGACCTGTCCGGCGCATTGGCCCAGCCTGAACCGGCCAGGATCAGGCCAAGCAGCATTCCCCAGGCAAAGCGTTGCATCCCGTCCCTATTCCGCAGGCTTTGTGTCCGCCCGCACCTGTACCGTCCGCCCGAAATCCGGCGCGGCAGTGTCCTGCCCCGCTTCGATGATACCGCGCCTGACCGCCCGAGTCCTTGTAAAATATCCGTGCAGGTGCGGACCATCGCCCAGGCGGATAGCGCGTTGCAAAGCAAAGAGTTCTTCGGTGAAGCGGCCCAGAATATCAAGGGTGGCTTCCTTGTTGGTCAGAAACACGTCACGCCACATCGTCGGATCGCTGGCGGCGATTCGGGTGAAATCGCGAAAGCCGCTGGCGGAATACTTGATCACTTCCGAATTTGAAACCTGTTGCAGATGGTCGGCCACCCCCACCATCGTGTAGGCAATCAGATGCGGGGTATGTGACACCACCGCCAGCACCAGATCATGGTGTGCGGCATCCATCTCGTCCACGTTGGACCCCATCGCTTCCCAAAGACTGCGCAGCTTTGCCACCGCCGCAGGCGTGGACCGTTCGGTTGGCGTCAGCAGGCACCAGCGGTTCTGGAACAGCGTGGCAAAGCCCGAACGCGGGCCGGAATATTCGGTTCCCGCCAGCGGGTGACCGGGCACAAAGGCAACACCCGGCGGCAGATGCGGTGCCACCGCCGCAATCACGGCCTGCTTGACCGAGCCTACGTCCGTCACCGTGGCGCCGGGGGCCAGATGCGGCCCGATTTCGGCGGCAATGGCCCCCATCGCCCCCACCGGCACCGCCAGCACCACCAGATCGGCCCCCTGCACCGCCTGTGCCGCCGTATCCGTCACACGGTCAACAAAGCCGATCTCAAGCGCGGTCGCGCGGGTTTCGGCCGTCCGCGCATACCCTGTGATGTCCCGGGCCAGCCCGCCCTGACGGATCGCATGGGCCATGGACGAGGCAATCAGCCCCAGCCCGATCAGCGCGACACGGTCATAAAGCGGCGGCATCACCGCTGCCCCCTGAACTGGGCAACAGCATGGACGATGCGGCGGCACGAGCTTTCGTCGCCGACCGTGATGCGCAGGCAATGCGGCAGCTTGTAGCCGCCGACCTGGCGCACGATCAGCCCCTGGGTCTTGAGGTAGGCATCGCAATCTGTCGCCTCGGCGGCATCGGCAAAGCGGGCGAGCACGAAGTTTGCCGTCGAGGTATCGGACGGCACCCCCATTTCCGCCAGCGATTCCGCCAGCCAGGCCCGCATGCGGGTGTTTTCCGCGCGGCATCTGGCGACATGGTCCTGATCGCGCATGGCGGCTTCGGCAACGTCAAGCTGCGCGGTCGACAGGTTGAACGGCCCGCGGATGCGGTTGAGCACATCGATGATCGCCTGCGGGCCATAGCCCCAGCCGATGCGCAGCCCCCCCAGCCCGTAGGCCTTGGAAAAGGTGCGGGTCATCACGACATTGTCGCGCGCCTCGATCAGCGCCTTGCCGCCGTCATAGCCTTCGACATATTCGGCATAGGCCCCGTCCAGCACCAGGATCGCCTGTTTCGGCAGGCCTTCGGCAAGCCGGGCCATGTCCTTGGCCCCGATCATCGTGCCGGTGGGGTTGTTGGGGTTGGCGATGAAGACAAGCTTCGTCTTCTTGGTGCAGGCGGCAAGGATGGCATCGACATCGGCGGTGCGTTCGCGCTCTGCCACCTCGACCGGGGTCGCCCCGGCGGCAAGGGCAGAGATGCGGTACATCAGGAAGCCGTGTTCGGTATGGATCACCTCATCCCCCGGGCCGGCATAGGCCTGGCACAGGAAGGTGATGACCTCGTCCGAACCGGCACCGCAGATCACGCGGCCGGCGTCAAGACCATGCACGTCGGCGATGGCCTGACGCAGGGCGGCATGGTCGGTCGGGGGGTACCGGTGCAGCTGGTGAACGCTGCGCAGGAAGACTTCCCTGACACGTTCCGACGGGCCGAAGGGGTTTTCGTTCGACGACAGCTTCACCACGTTCGGCATGCCCGCAATCTGCGCCTGACCGCCCTGATACAGGGCGATATCCAGGATGCCCGGCTGTGGGCGTATTGCGTTCGTCATGGCCGTACTCCCGCTGTCGGGCTGGTTCTAGCGGCGGGTCGGGCCGTTTGCCAGCGGCATCTTGACCGCCCGGTCAGACGGCAGGAAAGGTCACGCATTGTGCCGGACCGCCGCAGATGCCCCGAACGCCCGGCCTTTGAAGCCGGCTGCAACGGACCCGTGTCACAAGCCCCCCGCAGAGCGATCCGTGCCTGCCTGTGTGCGTGGCAGATATGGGGGTTTTCAGCGGGCCAACCACACCCTGTGGCGCTGTGCGGGCACCCTTGCCGCCGGCGGGATACGCCGCGCAAGGGAACATGATCCGGCCCTGCGCGGGGACAGGACCAGTCAGTTCCAAAGGCGCGTCAAGGGCATCGGCACCGGCCTGATGGTGCGCCGGGACTGCGGCCAGCCGCATGGCCCTTCCTTGCGCTTTCGTTCCGCAAGGCACCGCGCGCAACCGGAAAGGCCGGTCTTCAGCGGGTGGATGACCGATCATGGCCTGGTTTAGCTGGTGGAGCCGAGGAGGATCGAACTCCTGACCTCTTGAATGCCATTCAAGCGCTCTCCCAACTGAGCTACGACCCCACTGCAGGCGGACTTGGGCCTTCCGCTGCGGCTGTTTACGGAAGGGCGCGGGGGGGTGCAAGCCAAAAACGCGCCCCGCCGCCCGCAATCACACTTCTTCCTCGTCGCCGCCCACATCCGCCAGATCATCCAGCGAAACGGTGTCGTCGGCGTCGTCTTCCAGCAGGTCATCGTCAAGGTCCGCGTCATCGGCGACGCCGGGTTCCAGGATGTCGTCTTCCGTTTCCAGATCGTCGACAAGCACATCCTCGTCCTTTTCGGGCAGCGGGCGCGTGATCACGACAGAGGCCGCCTTGCGGCGGGCGGATTCGATATCCACGATCTCGCCCGAGTAGGGGCTGATGATCGGGGTCTTGTTCAGGTCGTAAAAGCGCTTGCCTGTGGTCGGGCAGATGCGCTTTGTGCCCCATTCCGGGTTGGGCATGGTTGTCCCCTTGAAGTTCTGACGGATGCAGGATCGCGCCCGCTTGCCACAAGACCCGGCGGCTGTCAAAGCCTTTCGCGGCTGCGGCAAAGGCAGGCAGATGGGGGTTTTCTGCCGCCGCCGGACGGGTATTCTGACCGCAGAAAGGACAGGACCATGCCACTTCTGCCAGGACCGCCCCCGCTGGAGATCACCCTGCGCCGCAGCGCGCGGGCGCGGCGGTTTTCGCTGCGCGTGTCCCGTCTTGACGGGCGGGTGACGCTGTCGCTTCCGCCCGGCGCACGCGAGTCCGAGGCGATGGCCTTTGCCCGCCAGCAGGAACCCTGGATCCGCCGCGCCCTTGCCGACCTGCCGCCGACGGCCCCGGTCGGTCTTGGCACGATGATTCCGGTGGAAGGGCGGCTGCTGCGGCTGGACGCGGGGCCTGGGCGGCTGATCCGCATCGAGGGCGATTCGCTGCTGATCCCCGGCAACCCGGCGCAGGCCGGGGTGCGGGCGGGGGCCTTTCTGAAACATCTGGCGCGTGACCGTCTGACCGAGGCCTCTGACCGCCATGCGCAGATGATCGGGCGGCGCTACAGCCGCCTTACCTTGCGCGATACGCGGTCGCGCTGGGGGTCCTGCACCGCCGACGGGGCGCTGATGTATTCCTGGCGGCTGGTCATGGCCCCGCCGGCGGTGCTCGACTATGTCGCGGCGCATGAGGTGGCGCATCTGGCGCAGATGAACCACTCGCCCGCGTTCTGGGCGGTCGTTGCCCGGCTGGTTCCCGGCCATGCCGCGCAGCGCCGCTGGCTGAAGCTGCACGGCCAGGCGCTTCACGGCCCCCGCTTTGTCTCTGCGGGACCGGTCGGGGCGCACAGGGACCCGCGATATTGACAGCCGGGCGGGGTTCTGCGGACCCCGTGTTGCGACAGATGAGGACAGGGAACCGCGTGCAGCTTCATGGCCCGCAGGGTCAGACCTTTACAAACGGAGCGTTTGCGTCACGCCTGCCTCGGCGCGACGTTGGCAGGTATCGCAGCGGCACGCAGGCGTGGCGCGGTTCGCCGCCCGCGCCGCGGCTTGGGTGCAAGGACCCGCCGCTGCGCAGGCGGCGCTGACGGTGGGGGTAAGCCGGGCGACGTCATTCCGCAGGGCGGCGCATCCCGCACCGCGCTCGCGGCGGCAAAGGTGCCTGTGATCGCGCTACTGGCCCGTCGTCCCCCTGGCCGAAGTCAGGGGTCGCGCAAGGATAACCCCTTGTGGTTGATGCGCAATCCTGGCCTGATCGGGCGCGCGCAGGGTCCTCAAGTCTTGGACAGCACCGTCGGGCGCATCCCCGCTGACCTTCTGAACTGCGGCCGGATCGCCCTGGTTGCCGCCTTCGCCCCGGCCTGCACCGTCCGGCACCCGCGACGGCCGCATCCGCAAAGACGGCGCAAAGCGCTGATCGCCCGCCAAGGCAAGCCGCCGCCCTTTATCAATGAGATCGACAATGGCCGTCACCGCCATCCGCCCTGCGATACCTCCATCCGATGCAAAAAGTCTTTTCGCAGCCATGTCAGCCTTCGGGAACGCGGCAGATCAATGGGCCGGAACCGCCGCTCACCATCACTCACGCATAGGCCAGACTGGAAAGCCCGACACGCGTCATGCGATTGACCTGACAAGGCCCGGTCCGGCGTTGCCGCATTGACTGCGGTGTGGCACAGCAAAGCGGATGACGGAGCGGGCCGGGTTGCCCGAACCGGCGGATCAAGGCAAAGGGCCAGGCAGTGACCGGAACGACATCCCTGGAAGAGCGTATTGCGCATCTGAGCCGCGCAGTCGATGATCTGTCGGATGTCGTGGCCCGACAGGCGGCGGACATCGACCGTCTGACCCGCCGCGTCACGATGCTGCTGGAGCGCGAGGCAGCACGCGAGGCTGATGGCGGCAGCCTTGCTTTGGGCGACGACCGTCCGCCACACTGGTAGCCGGGCGCTACGGCCCGCGCATTATCCCGTCAGGGGGCGTGCCGTGCCGGGCGGGCAGGGCGGAAGGAAGATCAGGCCATTGCCCCGGGGCAAATCCGGGCGCGATGCAGGCCCCGGACCTGTCGCGGTTCATCACGCTGTCGGGTGCCCAAGGTGCGCTCGGCGGGCCGTTGCCGGGGCGCAGGCACCTTGGCAAGGGGGCCGTCCACCTGTGCAGGGGCGGGGAAATCCGTCAGGGCGACAGACTGCGGTCAGGTCCGACAAGATGGCGGGACACCAGAAAAGCTGCGTGCAGCCCTGCCCCCCGGTCGCCCCGGAGGCCGCCGGGCGCGAAGGCTTTCGCGCCGGTTGACCGCCTGCACCGCACCGTTGCGCGATTTTGACCCCGGCCTGCGCCGGGGTCGCGGTCAGCCTTGCAGGGTTCTGACCCCGATCTCGCCCTCCAGACGGGCCTTTATCGCGGCCACGGCCGAGATGGCACCGGCGGCGGTGGTGAAATAGGGGATCTTGTCGTGAAGCGCCACGGCGCGGATGTCGCGGCTGTCACTCACCGCCTGGGTTCCTTCGGTGGTGTTCATCACCAGCGCGATGTCATCGTTCTTGAGCCGGTCCACGATGTTCGGGCGGCCCTCGTAAACCTTGTTGACCTGCGTCGTGACAATGCCTTCGGCGGCCAGCCACTGTGCGGTGCCGCGCGTGGCGACAATCTCAAACCCCATCGCGACCAGGTCGCGCGTTGCCTGGGCCAGCATGCCGGATTTGTCGGCATCCTTGACCGACAGAAAGACGCGCCCGCCCCCGGGCAGAACCACGCCCGCGCCCATCTGCGCCTTGAGGAAGGCCAGCGCAAAGCTGCGGTCCCAGCCCATCACCTCGCCCGTTGACCGCATTTCGGGGCCAAGCAGCGTATCGACGCCGGGGAAGCGGGCAAAGGGCAGGACCGCCTCTTTCACCGAGAACCAGGGCGTCTGCGGATCGGCCAGCGTCAGCGGATCGGCCAGCGGCAACGGGCTGTCGGGGCCGACACCCGCCGGGTAGGGCGGGCGCATCGGGAAGTTGGACAGCGGCTCCCCCGCCATCAGCCGGGCGGCGATGGAGGCGATGGCAGAATCGGTGGCCTTGGCCACAAAGGGCACCGTGCGGCTGGCGCGGGGGTTCACCTCAAGCACATGGATCGTGCCGTCCTTGATCGCGAACTGCACGTTCATCAGGCCGACGACATGCAGGGCGCGGGCCAGCGCCTCGGTCTGCGCTTTCAGCTCGGCAATGAGTTCGGCGGACAGGGAATGGGGCGGCAGCGAACAGGCGCTGTCGCCCGAATGCACGCCGGCCTCTTCGATATGCTGCATGATGCCCGCGACATGCACATCGGTGCCGTCGCTCAGCGCATCGACATCCACCTCGATGGCCCCCGACAGGTAGCTGTCCAGCAGAACCGGGCTGCCGGCAGAGACATGGACCGCCTCGCGGATATAGCGTTCCAGCTGGGCGTCATCGCGCACAATCTCCATCGCGCGGCCACCCAGCACATAGGACGGGCGGATCACCAGCGGATAGCCGATGCGGGCCGCAATGGCGAAGGCTTCATCCCGCGACCGGGCCATGCCGTTGACCGGCTGCTTCAGGTCCAGCCGGTGCAGAAGCTGCTGGAAGCGTTCGCGGTCTTCGGCCAGGTCGATGGCATCGGGGGTGGTTCCCAGGATCGGGATGCCTTCCTGCGCCAGCGCCTGCGCCAGCTTCAGCGGGGTCTGGCCGCCGAACTGCACGATCACGCCGTGCAGCGTGCCGCTTTCCCGCTCCACCCGCAGGATTTCGAGCACATGTTCCAGGGTCAGCGGCTCGAAATAGAGCCGGTCCGAGGTGTCATAATCGGTGCTGACCGTTTCGGGGTTGCAGTTGACCATGATCGTCTCGTAGCCGGCAGCGGTCAGCGCAAAGCAGGCATGGCAGCAGCAGTAATCAAACTCGATTCCCTGGCCGATCCGGTTGGGGCCGCCGCCCAGGATCACGACCTTGCGGGCGTTCGATGGGCGCGCTTCGCATTCCACATCGCCCATGACGGGATGTTCGTAGGTGGAATACATATAGGGCGTCCGGGCCTCGAATTCGGCCCCGCAGGTGTCGATGCGCTTGAACACCGCCGTCACCCCCAGGCGCTGGCGGGCGCGGCGCACCTGCGCCTCGTCCCGCCCTGTCAGGGTGGCCAGGCGGGCATCGGTGAAGCCCATCATCTTCAGCCGGCGGATACCCCCGGCGGTCAGCGGCAGGCCGTCGCGGCGCACCTGTGCCTCGGTGTCCACGATTTCGCGGATGCGGGCGATGAACCAGGGGTCATAGGCGGTGGCGGCGTGGATATCCTCATCCGGCAGGCCGTGGCGCATGGCCTGGGCGATCAGGCGCAGACGGTCCGGCGTTTGCGGGGTAAGTGCCTTGATAAGGGCCGTGCGTGCCTCGGGGGACGGCCTCTCCCCCATCCCCTCTCCCGGGGGAGAGGGGGGCGCGGGCGGCACCACATGCGCTTCCCCTCTCCGCCCCGGAGAGGGGAGAGGGGAGAGTGGCAGGCCGGGAATGGCGATTTCGTCAAAGCCGGTCAGCCCGGTTTCCAGGCTTGCCAGCGCCTTTTGCAGCGACTCGTGGATGGTGCGGCCAATCGCCATGACCTCACCCACCGATTTCATCGCGGTGGTCAGTTCGGCTTTCGATCCGGGGAATTTCTCAAACGCAAAGCGCGGGATCTTGGTCACGACATAATCGATGGTCGGCTCAAAGCTGGCGGGGGTGACCTTGGTGATGTCGTTGTCCAGCTCGTCCAGCGTGTAGCCGACGGCAAGTTTCGCGGCGATTTTGGCGATGGGAAAGCCGGTGGCCTTGGACGCCAGCGCGGAAGAGCGCGAGACGCGGGGGTTCATTTCGATCACCACCATGCGCCCGTCCGCCGGGTTGACCGCCCATTGCACGTTGGACCCGCCGGTTTCCACCCCGATCTCGCGCAGCACGGCGATGGAGCCGTTGCGCATGATCTGGTATTCCTTGTCGGTCAGGGTCAGGGCGGGGGCCACGGTTACCGAATCCCCGGTATGAATGCCCATCGGATCGATGTTTTCGATGGCGCAGACGATGATGGCGTTATCCGCGCGGTCGCGGACCACCTCCATCTCGAATTCCTTCCAGCCCAGCAGGGATTCATCGACCAGGATTTGCGCCACGGGCGAGGCATCAAGGCCCGAGCGGCAGATGCGTTCGAAATCGTCGCGGTTATAGGCCACGCCGCCGCCGGTGCCGCCCAGCGTGTAGGCCGGGCGGATGATGGCGGGCAGGCCGACGTAATCGATGGCGGCAATCGCCGCCTGCACGCCTGCGGTGATGTCGAACCTGCCATTCGCCAGCTTCGGCGCGGCGATGATGGTGGCCCTGGGGTTTTCCAGCCCGATGCGGTCCATCGCCTGCCGGAACAGGCCGCGGTCTTCGGCCATTTCGATGGCGCGGCGGTTGGCCCCGATCAGCTCGACCCCGAACGTCTCCAGCACGCCCATATCGGCCAGCGCCAGCGCGGTGTTCAGCCCCGTCTGGCCGCCCATCGTCGGCAAAAGCGCGTCGGGGCGTTCCTTTTCGATGATCCTGGCGACGATGTCCGGCGTGATCGGTTCGATATAGGTGGCATCGGCCAGGCCGGGGTCGGTCATGATGGTGGCGGGGTTGGAATTGACAAGGATCACCCGATAACCTTCCTCGCGCAGGGCCTTGCAGGCCTGGGCACCGGAATAGTCGAACTCGCAGGCCTGCCCGATGATGATGGGACCGGCACCGATGATCATGATCGACGTGATGTCGGTTCTTTTCGGCATGTCCGGCCCCCTGTGCGCAAACTGACGGGGTTATAGACGCAAGCGGGCGCGGCACAAGGGGCAACGGCGGCGGCAAGGTTGACAGCGGGTTTGGGGTTAGCCAAGTTAGCTAACCTGCCGGAGGAGCCGCCATGCAGACCACGATCCATGCCGCGAAAACCAATCTGTCCAAGCTGATCGACGCCGCGCTGCGGGGTGAGGAGGTGATCATCGCCCGTGGCAACACGCCGGTGGTGCGGCTGGTGCCGGTGGTGGAGAAAAAGGGGTTCAAATTCGGGGTCATCCCCGAACTTGTGGGCACCCAGGCCCCGGATTTTCTGGAACCGATGACCGAGGAAGAACTGCGGGAATGGGAATAGCCTGTTGGCGCTGCTGGATACGCATATCTGGGCCTGGATGCTGACGCTTGACCCTGCACTTTCGCCGAAAGCCCGCGCCGGGATTGACGAGGCACAGGCGCTGTTCCTGAGCCCGGCAAGTTTTTGCGAGATCAGTCAGAAGGCGCGTCTGGGAAAGTGGCCGCTGATGGAACCTTGCGCCGGCAATCTGCCCGACTATGCCACGGCGGCAGGTCTGACGGTGGCCCCGCTGACGGCGGAGGTTGCCGTCGTGGCCGGATCGCTGGACTGGCCGCACCGTGATCCGTTTGACCGGCTGCTGGCGGCGACGGCGCTGGTGAACGGGTGGGCGCTGATTTCGGCCGATACCGCGTTTGACAGCCTGACCGGGCTGCGCCGCATCTGGTAGGGTGCTGCAAAGCAAACGGGCCGGGGGTTGCCCCCGGCCCGTTTCCGCTGTTGTGCCGGATCAGCCCTTTTCGCCAACCGCTGCTTCGGCGGCGGCGATGATGGCCCGGCGCTTTTCGATCCGGTCACCCGTTGGCGGGCCTTCAAAGCGGCGGTTTTCGACCGTCACCCACAGGATGATGGCCAGGGCGATGAAGCCGATCACGATCCACAGCACCTTGTCATTCGGTGGCTGCACCGCAATGAAGAAGATGATCCCCTTGCCGATCAGCGCAAGCACGCAGACCAGCTTGAACACGCCGCCCGGCATCGCCCACGGGCCGGGGGTCGGCCATTTCGGGCCGCCATAGGCCAGCATCCCGGCCAGGATCGGGATGATGAAGGACAGAAACAGGAACACCAGCGTCGAATTGACAACGATGGTGTACAGGTTCGTCCCGCCGATCGACACGAACTGCGCGGCAAAGACATACAGGATGCACAGGATCGACGATGTCCAGATCGCGTTCACCGGCGTGCGGAAGCGCGGCGAGACGCTGGCCAGCGCCTTTGAGGCCACCGGCATGCCATCATCGCGGCTGAACGCGAACAGCATCCGGCTGGCCGAGGTGACGGTGGCCAGACCGCACAGAAGCTGGGCGATCAGGATGCCAAGATAGATGATGTCGCGCAGCACCGTGGGCAGCAGGGCATTCATCGTTTCGTAAAACACGCCCCACCCTTGCGCCGCGCCCGCATTCAGGTCGGGGATCGCAAGCATGATGGCGCAGATCATCACCCAGCCGATCAGCGAAGACCACAGCACGGCAGACACGATGCCCCTTGGCACCGAAACGGCCGCGTTCCTGGTTTCCTCGGACGTGTGGGCCGAGGCATCATAGCCGGTGATCGTGTAGACCGGCAGCAGAAGGCACAGCAGGAACAGAACCAGCATGCTGTTGTTCTGCGGGAAGACATTGCCGCCCGCGTCGCCCGAAAAGTTGGTAAAGGTCCACAGCCGCGAGAAATCCAGGGCCGGGGCAAAGGCAAGCAGTGCCACAACCAGCACCGCCGTGGTCACGAAGATGATATAGCCCGAGATATCGGTCAGAAAGGTGGTGACCCTGATTCCAAGGTGGTTGAACAGCGCCTGGATGACCGTGATCACGGCAACGAACGTCACGATGTGACCGGCAGATGTGGTCATGCCCAAAAGACCGCCAAAGGTGCCCTGAAAGAAAAAGGCGGTGCCGATGTTGATGGCACCCAGCACGGTGATCAGGCCCAGAAGGTTGAGCCAGGCCGTCAGCCAGCCCCAGAACCGGTTCCCCAGGATCGAGGCCCAGTGATACAGCCCCCCCGCCGTGGGAAAGGCGCTGGCGATCTGCGCCATGGCCAGGGCGAACATGGCCGAGACAAGGCAGCCCACAATCCAGCCGATGCCTGCCCCCGCGCCGCCGACGCCGCCCAGCGCCTGCGGGAAAGAGTTGATGCCCCCGGACAGGATGCAGATGATCGAAAATGAAATCGCGAAGTTCGAAAACTTCGACATGCTGCGCGACAGTTCCTGGGCATAGCCCATACCGTGCAGGACCTTGATATCCTCGCGCCGCTCTTTGTCGCTGTAGTCGTCGATGGCCATTGTGTTCCCTCTGACCTGCTGGTCTTTCTGTTATGATTGAAGGGCGGGTCGGACGCCCCCGTGCAACCACGGAATCCCCAAAAACCGGGGCTGGCAACAGAATTGTTCACTTTCTGCGCAGTGTGCCCCCCGAACCGTCGCACGGGTGTCGCAAAAGACTCACGTTGCGCGGCAAAGAGGCGGGCCATATGTGACGGGTCCGCCAAGGCTGCGGGCCGCAGACCTGCGACAGGGAAAGGGCAGACGTGATCCTGTGCGAGCATGGCCCCGGGGACCGCCCGGCGGCGTTCGGACGCCCCGAATCCGTGATCACCGCCGAAGCGGCCGCGGATCTGCCCGGCGCTTTCGCGGCCCTTGATGCGGCGCATGCGCGCGGGGCCTGGATCGCCGGCTATGTCGCCTATGAGGCCGGCCTGGTGCTGGAACCGAAGCTTGCGGCACTGCTGCCCCCTGACCGGGACGGGCCGCTTCTTGCCATGGGCATCTACAGCGGCCCCTCTGCCGCCGGGCCGGTGCTGGAGAGGGCGGCATCCGAAGCGGCCGAGGCGCGCCTGACCGCCCCCCGGCCCGTCCTGGCGCGCAGCGCCTATGATGCGGCCATGGCAAAGGTGCTGGCCTGTATCGCGGCGGGCGATTGCTATCAGGTCAACCTGACCTTTCCGATGGAGGCGCGGCTGGAAGGCGGCACCGCGCTGGGCCTTTACGGGGCGTTGCGCCGGACGGGCGCGGTGGGGCATGGTGCGCTGGTTGACCTTGGCGTCGGGCCCGTGGTCGTCTCGCGGTCGCCCGAACTGTTCTTCAGGGTCGATGCCGGGGGCCGGATCATGGCGCGCCCGATGAAGGGCACCGCCCCGCGCGACCCCGATCCGGTGCGGGACGCCGAGATTGCCGCGCGGCTTTCAGTCAGTGAAAAGGACCGCGCCGAAAACCTGATGATCGTTGATCTGTTGCGCAACGACATCTCGCGCCTGTCCGAAGTGGGATCGGTCAGGGTGCCGGACCTTTACCGGATGGAGACCTATGCGACCGTCCATCAGATGACATCGACCATCATCGGCCAGTTGCGCGGCAGGCCCGGCTTTGGCGACCTGATGCGGGCGCTGTTTCCCTGCGGATCGGTCACAGGCGCGCCGAAAATCCGCGCCATGCAGATCATCCGAGAGGTAGAGCCAGCCCCGCGCGGCGTCTATTGCGGCGCGGTCGGGTGGATGGCCCCCGACGGCCGGGCTGATTTCAGCGTGGCGATCCGCACGCTGTCGCTGTTCCCCGGCGGGCGCGTGGTGATGAACGTGGGCGGCGGCGTGGTGGCGGATTCGACCGCCGAAGGCGAATGGGAGGAAGCCCTGTGGAAAGCACGCTTCGTCAAGGCGGCCGTGACCCGTCGCTGAAGCTGATCGAAACGCTGGGCTGGGACGGCACAAGGGCGGTGCGCGCCGCCCGGCATCTGGCGCGCCTGGAGCGGTCGGCGGCGCTGCTGGGCTGGGGCTGCGATCCGGCGGCGGCAGAGGCGGCGCTGCTGCAGGGGCGGGCCGGCCCGGCCCGGCTGCGCCTGACGCTGGACCGCGCGGGCCGGATCGAGGTGACGGCGGGCGCGCCAGTTGCCTTTTCGGGGCCCGTGCGCCTGGGGCTGGCCGGGGCGCGGCTGGAGGCGGGCGATCCCTGGCTGGGCGTGAAGACCACCCGGCGCGCGGCCTATGACCGGGCACGGGCCGAATTGCCTGCGGGGCTGGACGAGGTCCTGTTCCTGAATGGCGCGGGCGAGGTCTGCGACGGCACCATCACCACGGTCTTCTTTGATGCGGGGCAGGGGTTGCGCACGCCGCCCCTGCGCTGCGGCCTGCTGCCCGGTGTGCTGCGCGAAGAGATGCTGGAAACCGGGCAGGCGCAGGAAGCGGTGCTGCCCGCCGCCGATCTGCCCCGGGTGCGGCTGTGGGTGGGCAATTCGCTGCGCGGGATCGCACCGGCGGTGTGGATGGGGTGATCTGCGCCCGGTCGCCCGGCCCGTGGCAGGTGCCGCCGCTTTCCCCTGATCGGGACGGGTTTGCCACGGGTCCGTCGCGTACCCTCCGGCCCGGCTGTGCCCGGTGCCGGGCCGGGCAGCGGCTGCGCCGGGGCAAAAGGCGTGCCGTCTTGCCGCAGGATCGCCGAAGGCCCGCCTCTGCTGGTGCCGCGCGCGCTGCGCACCCGCCTGCCGCGTTGCGCCGCGCTTGCCCCGGCGCGTCCTGCGGGCCGGGTCGCACCGCCCCTGCGGCCCAAGTTCCCTTGACTTCCCCCGATGGGCGCGCTGTATCGGCGCGGACAAAGACCGCCTTGCGGGCAAGGGGACGATCATGCATGCCTATCGCAGCCATACCTGTGCCGACCTGAATGCTGCCCATGTGGGCCAGACCGTGCGCCTTTCGGGCTGGGTCCACCGCGTGCGCGACCATGGCGGTGTCCTGTTTGTCGACCTGCGCGATCATTACGGCATCACCCAGGTGCTGGCCGACAGTGACAGCCCGGCCTTTGCCGACATCGAAAAGGTCCGCGCCGAATGGGTCGTGCGGATTGACGGGCATGTGAAGGCGCGCGATTCATCGCTGGTGAACCCCAAGCTGGCCACGGGCGAGATCGAGGTTTATGCCACCGGCCTGACCGTTCTGGGCGCGGCGGATGACCTGCCCCTGCCGGTGTTCGGCGATCTGGACTACCCCGAGGAAACCCGCCTGACCTACCGCTTTCTGGACCTGCGGCGTGAAAAGCTGCATGCCAACATGATGCTGCGGTCCAACGTGGTGCGGTCCTTGCGCAACCGGATGTGGGCGCAGGGCTTTACCGAATTCCAGACGCCGATCATCACCGCATCATCCCCGGAAGGCGCGCGCGACTTTCTGGTGCCGTCGCGCCTGCATCCGGGCAAGTTCTATGCCCTGCCGCAGGCCCCCCAGCAGTTCAAGCAACTGATCATGGTGGCGGGGTTCGACCGCTATTTCCAGATCGCCCCCTGCTTTCGCGATGAAGACCCGCGCGCCGACCGCTCGCCCACCGATTTCTACCAGCTGGACGTGGAAATGAGCTTCGTCGAGCAGGAAGATGTCTTTGCCGCCGTGCAGCCGGTGATCCAGGGCCTGTTCGAGGAATTCGCGCCGGGGAAAAGGGTGGCTGCCGACTGGCCGCGCATCGCGTACCGGGATTCGCTGCTGTGGTACGGATCGGACAAACCCGATCTGCGCAACCCGATCAGGATGCAGGTGGTGAGCGAGCATTTCCGGGGATCGGGATTTGAGATCTTCGCGAAGCTGCTGGAAAATGAGGGGACGGAAGTACGGGCGATCCCGGCGCCCGGCGGCGGGTCGCGGAAGTTCTGCGACCGGATGAACGCCTTTGCGCAACAGCAGGGGTTGCCGGGGATGGGGTATATCTTCTGGCGCGATCTGTCGCCATCCCTCGAGTCTCTCGGTTACATCGAATTTCACCCAGGTGGGCCGGGAGGAGCAAACGCCAGCTACGCTGTGGCAATGGAGCGTCGCAACAAATGGCTGGAAGAAAATCCTGTTTGGTTTGAAGCCGCAGGTCCGCTCGCCAAGAACATCGGCCCGGAACGCACCGAGGCGATCCGCCAGCAGCTTGGTCTTAGCGTCGGCGACGCTGCCTTCTTCCTCGGCGGCAAGCCCGAAACCTTCGAGGCCGTCGCGGGCCGGGCGCGCAACGAGATCGGGCGGGAACTGGGGCTGGCGGAAACCGACACCTTCCGCTTTGCCTGGATCGTCGATTTCCCGATGTATGAAAAGACCGACGACGGCAAGATCGACTTCAGCCACAACCCGTTTTCCATGCCCCAGGGCGGGCTGGAAGCGCTGAACGGCGATCCGCTGAGCGTTTACGCCTATCAATACGACCTGGCCTGCAACGGCTATGAACTCATCTCCGGCGGCATCCGCAACCATAAGCCGGAGATCATGTTCAAGGCCTTCGAACTGGCTGGCTATCCGGCCTCCGAGGTCGAAAAGCGCTTTGGCGGCATGGTCAAGGCCTTCCGCTATGGCGCGCCGCCCCACGGCGGCTGTGCGGCGGGCATCGACCGCATCGTGATGCTGCTGGCCGACGAGGCCAGTATCCGCGAAGTCATCATGTTCCCGATGAACCAGCGCGCCGAAGATCTGCTGATGGGTGCCCCCAGCGAGCCGACGAACGAGCAATTGCGGGAGCTTCGGCTGCGGGTGCTGCCGAAGGAGGGGTGAGGTAGGGAGAGTGTGATGTTGAGTGTCTTGATTGCAGCAGGGTTTGATGTTGCAACGCGTAACCATGCACAAGCTATTCTTGCCGGAGACTTTTCAGAAGAAATTGAAGGTGTGGTCAGCGCCCTTCTGAGCTTTCAGATTTCTGCCCGGGAAATCATCAAGAGTGGTGGCGGCCAGGCTGCATCCACCATGCGGCTTCGGGATGCGCTTTATGACAAAGGCTGGAAGAAGCATGAGTTTGTCGTGCAAACCATTGTTGATGGAGAAGAACGTGAGGCGACGTCCCACGAAGTTGATCATGTCAGGCGATGTCCGGCTGGAACGCTTGCACTGGAGATCGAGTGGAATAACAAGGATCCGTTTTTTGACAGAGACCTGGAAAACTTTCAGCGGCTGCACGCGCAGGGAGCAATATCGGTCGGTGTTCTTTTTACTCGTGGGGCTGCTCTTCAGGCCGAATTGACCAAGATCGTCGCTTCCACAATCAGGAAAGAAGGTATTTTAGATGCAAGCGAGCTGAAAGAATGGGGTGTGAAAGACCGGACTGAACGCCAGATGCGTTTGCTTGCGTCGCATTTGAAAAGACAGGTTCCATTTGCGGACGCATTTGCACAATCATTTGTCGCAGACAAATTTGGTGCTGCAACAACGCATTGGGAAAAACTAGAAGATCGTATCAGGCGCGGGGCAGGGCCATCGCGTTTGGGATTTTGGTGCTTCCAAACGTGAACATACATGGAACAATGGGGCGCTTCTGGTCGAGTTCTACAGCGAATTTCACCAGATCTCTTCATGAACACGGCCTGATAGTTTCAAACGCGATTCCCCT
>JADCEL010000012.1 GCA_020250125.1 Rhodobacter sp. | reverse complement strand
GGAAACGCAGCGCGTTTCCCCCGCCCGCGCGTTACGGTGCGGCAGGTCCGGGAACAGCAGAAGGCCAGCGCCCGACCCGGCGGGTGCAAAGCGCCCGCCATGGGCGGGTCGGGCGCTGGCCGGGGGCTTTGGCCCCCGGCGGGCCAAGGGGCAGCGTGGCGCTGTGGCAGGGGCGATGGCCCCGGCCTTTTGTGCGGCGCAAGGTCTTTCGCCGGTTCCGCCCCGTGACCTGTGCCGCCCTTTACCCCTCTGCGCCAAAGAAGCACCCGGCGCGTCCCGCGTACTGGCGGGGCTGATCGCGGACACAAAAGATACCCGGGGGCGGGGCGCATCATGGCAGTTTGGTCAGGTTTCCTGCAAGAAGCCTGCGCGACTGTCCTGCACCGCCCAACCCGCGTGGGCTGATGGTCCTGGAGGTTCCCCGATGTTGTTTGCTCAGTTCATGATCTGGTCGTACAATGCTGTCTTATGGATTTTGCCATTCCTTCTGGCAGCGGTTGCGATCAGTCAGTGGCGGCTTGCGTCACGCATCGCCGGTCTGCAGCGCATGATCCCGTCGCAGCAGGGCGTGGCCGGCCAAAGCACCGGTGTCATGACCGTGCGAGCCGCCCCTGATGATGCCGGTGCCTTGCCGGGCCAGGACCAGGTGACCAGCGGCACCGGCGAAACGCTGCCCCTTTCGCCGCACCCGGTGGCTGCGGGCACAGTCCCGGCGAAGGAACCGCTTCTGCGCAAGCTGAGGCGAAACTGGATGTCGGTCGCTGCCGTGCTGTTGCCGATCTTTCTCTGGCCCTGGTCGTTGCTGTTTATCTGCCTGATCCAGGCAAGGCTGGTCGCTCAGGTCGACAGGATTCAGCAGGCCGTAGCCCCGAGAACGGACCGGGCCATCGCGGCAGAGGTACCGGAAACGGGCATTGTCCGGGAAAATGCCCTGGCTGAGGCCGGCGCCCCGGAACCGCATCGCGCCAACAGGGCGGGCACCTGGCTCGGCGTCGGTGTTGCCGGTGTTCTGGTGGCTGCCGGATTGATGTTTGGGCCCGCCGGCAGCAGATGGGGCTTGCTTTTCAACCCGCTGAGCCCATGGGTTCAGGTTGGCGTTGCGGTTGGCCTCGGCTTTGGCCTTATGGTTTACGGCGCATGGGCCGAGCGCAGACTGAAACGCAGGCCCAGCCAGGGCATCGCCTTTCTGCCCTTCATCTGCGCAGGAGCGGGCCTTTTTCTGCTGTACAGCGCCTGTGCCGTGCTGGTCGCAGAGGGTCTTGTCCAGACAGAAGACGCCGGACATCTTGTGTTTGGGGCTTTGCTTCTGATTTCGGCCTTCGCCGCTATCCTCAGCGGGGTGAAGAGCCCCCTGCTGCTGCTGCTGGGCATGACAGGTGCTGCGATGGCACCGTTTGCCGTGTATGTTCCACGGGCGGAAAGCTCACTTCAGCACATGCTGCTGGTATTCGCGGCGCTGGCGCTGATCGGTCTGTTGCTGGAACGTGTCCGGCTTTGGGGCGGGCCGGTCTGATCGGGGCGGTTTCCGCAACGACCGTCAGGGCAGCCGTGCCCCCGCGACGGATGCGGGGCCTCTGACGGCACGGATGGGATGCAGGTCACGTCTTCCATCAGGTCCCATCGTCGCGTTGCACCTGCCACGCCGGTCCCGCACCCACAGGATAATCCCCGCAGCGCACTGGACCGGGGCGCTGCCCCCGTCTATAAGCCCCGGCATGATGGATCGGACAGCACCCCACCCGATGCGAATTACCGGCCCGGCGCGCTGAGCTTCAGTCGCCGGGACAGGGTGCCTTGCGCACCGCCGCCGTGCCAGACCCATCCCTTTGCCAAGGACCGCATCCGATGTGCGCCGAACCCGTCAGCCCAAGCCAGACCGATTACCGCGACACCGTCTTTCTGCCGGAAACCGATTTTCCGATGCGCGCCGCCCTGCCGCAGCGCGAACCGGACTGGCTGGCGCGCTGGGCGCGGATCGGCGTCTATGACCGGCTGCGCGAAAAGGCGGCGCTGGCGGGCGGCACCCGGCCCCCTTTCACCCTGCATGACGGCCCGCCTTACGCCAACGGGCATCTGCACATCGGCCATGCGCTGAACAAAATCCTCAAGGATATGGTGGTGCGCAGCCAGCAGATGATGGGCTTTGATGCCCGTTACGTGCCGGGATGGGATTGTCACGGCCTGCCGATCGAATGGAAGATCGAGGAACAATACCGCGCCAAAGGCCTGAACAAGGACGATGTCGATGTGATCGCCTTCCGCCAGGAATGCCGCCGCTTTGCCGAAGGCTGGGTTGACGTGCAGCGCGAGGAATTCAAGCGCCTCGGCGTCACCGGCAACTGGGCCGACCCCTACCTGACGATGGACTATCACGCCGAAGCGGTGATCGCGGAAGAGTTCATGACCTTCCTGATGAACGGCTCGCTCTATCAGGGGTCAAAGCCCGTGATGTGGTCCCCCGTGGAAAAGACGGCGCTGGCCGAGGCGGAGGTGGAGTATCATGACCATACGAGTCATCAGGTTTGGGTGGCGTTTCGCGTACAGTCTCCCGATTACATCTTGCCATTCACTTCGCCGAACTCACCCGGCACGACAACGCCTAAGCACGTTTTGGCCGACCATTTCTTTAGGAATGCCCGCGTCCTGATCTGGACCACAACGCCCTGGACCATCCCGCAGAACCGTGCCGTCGCGTTCAACCGCGAAATTCCTTATGGCCTGTATGAGGTGACGGGTCGTCCGCAGGACAGTAACGCAAGAATCGGCGCGCGCTATTTGGTGGCCGATAAGCTGGCGGAACATGTTTTCGCCGCCGCGAAGCTGGATACGTCGATGTATCGGCGTTTAGACGGCGTGACGGCAGAGGAACTTGGCGGGTTGGTCCTCGCCCACCCTTTCCGCGCCATCGAAGGCGGCAACGGCGAATGGGATTACCTCGTCCCCATGCTCCCCGGTGACCACGTCACCGACGACGCGGGCACCGGCTTTGTCCATACCGCCCCCAGCCACGGCGATGACGACTACATCCTCGGCCTGCGTCACGGCCTGCAAATGACATACAATATCATGGAGGACAGTTCTTTCCGTGATGACTTGCCTGTCTTCGGCGGCAAGGCTCGACGCGACGCTGGTCTGCCAGAACTGCGGGTGGTCAATCCCGATGGCGAAGAAGGCGGCGCAAACTTTGCTGTAATGAAGGCGCTCGGCCCCGTCGAAAAGGGAGGCGTCGGCGCGCTGTTCGCCAAGGCAAAGCTGAAGCACAGCTACCCGCATTCCTGGCGGTCCAAAGCCCCCTTGATCTACCGCAACACGCCGCAATGGTTCGTGGCCATCGACAAGCCCCTTGACGATGGCAAGGGCACCTATGGCGACACCATCCGCGCCCGCGCCCTGACCAGCATCGACCAGCTGGTGCAATGGACCCCGCAATCGGGGCGCAACCGCCTGCATTCGATGATCGCGGCGCGGCCCGACTGGGTGCTGTCGCGCCAGCGCGCCTGGGGCGTGCCGATGACCTGCTTTGTGCGCAAGGGTGCCAAACCGACCGATCCGGATTTCCTGCTGCGTGACGCAGGCGTGAATGCCCGCATCATCGCGGCCTTTGAATCGGACGGCGCGGATGTCTGGTACAAGCCCGGCTTCAAGGACAGGATGCTGGACGGGCTGCACGACCCTGACGCTTACGATCAGGTCTTCGACGTGCTGGATGTGTGGTTCGACTCCGGCTCGACCCATGCCTTCGTGCTGCGCGACCGCCCCGATGGCTCTGCCGATGGGATTGCCGACCTTTATCTGGAAGGCACCGATCAGCACCGGGGGTGGTTCCATTCCTCGATGCTGCAGGCCTGCGGCACGCTGGGCCGCGCGCCCTATCGCGGCGTGCTGACCCATGGCTTCACGCTGGACGAAAAGGGCATGAAAATGTCCAAGTCGCTGGGCAACACCATCGTCCCGGCAAAGGTGGTTGAAGAATATGGCGCGGATATCCTGCGGCTTTGGGTGGCGCAGGTGGACTTCACCATTGATCAGCGCATCGGCCCGGAAATCCTGAAAGGGGTCGCCGACAGCTACCGCCGCCTGCGCAACACCCTGCGCTTTCTGCTGGGCAACCTGGCCGGTTTTTCGGACGCCGAAAAGGTTGATCCCGCCGGCATGCCGGAACCGGAACGCTGGGTGCTGCACCGCCTGGCCGAACTGGATGCCGAGGTGCGCAAGGGATACACCGCCTATGACTTCCAGGGCGTGTTCCAGAAGCTGTTCCAGTTCTGCACGGTCGATCTGTCTGCGGTCTATTTCGACATCCGCAAGGACAGCCTCTATTGCGATGCCCCCGGCAGCCACAGGCGGCGGTCGGCGCGCACGGTGCTGGATATCCTGTTCCACCGCCTGACCACCTGGCTTGCCCCTATTCTGGTCTTCACCACCGAAGACGTCTGGCTGTCCCGCTTTCCGCAGGATGAGGGATCGGTCCATCTGCAGGACATGCCGGAAACCCCCGCCGCCTGGCTGGACGCGGCGCTGGCCGCCAAATGGGTGCACCTGCGCCAGGTCCGCCGCGCCGTTACGGCGGCGCTGGAGGTGCAGCGCACCGCCAAGGTCATCGGTGCCTCGCTGGAAGCCGCCCCTGTGGTGCATGTCGAGGATGCGGGCGCGCTGGCCGCGCTGCGATCGGTCGATTTCGCCGACATCTGCATCACCTCCGCCCTGACACTCACCGCCAATCCCGCCCCGGCCGAGGCGTTCCGCCTGCCCGAAGTGCCCGGCGTGGGCGTGGTGTTCGAACTGGCGACGGGCGAGAAATGCCAGCGCTGCTGGAAGATCCTGCCCGATGTCGGCAACCACAAACACCCCCACACCTGCGCAAGGTGCAACGACGCGCTGGGGTAGGACAGGACTATGGCCCCGGGGGCCATCGACGGCACGATCAGCGGCGAAACGCTGTGCAGCCGTGCCGGGGGGCAGGGTCACTGCCCGCAACCGCAAGGCCCCTGCCATCCGCCGGGCAATCCGGGCCGGGGTGCCGGGCGGCGCTTTGACCCCGCGCATCCTGCTGACCGATGCAGTCATGGCGCTGTCTTGCCCATCCGCTGCCAGGTCTGTTCAATCGCCCCGCCGCTGTCATAAGGTCGCGGCCAGGCAAACCTGAAAGGCCGCGCCCATGTCCGACCCCCGCCCGCTTGTCATTTCCGCCCCCGATCCGCGCAGTCTGGATCTGATCTTCACGCCCGAACGGCGGGCGGCGCTGCACGCAGGCTACCGGCTGGTCGAGGCCGGGGCGGCAGAGGTGGCGCATCTGCCCGACGCGGTGCTGGCGCAGGCGCGCTACATCATCGGGCAGCCGCCGCTGGACGAAGCGGCGCTGGCGCGGATGACCAGCCTGCGCTGCATCTTCAACGTCGAATCAAACCTGTTCCTGAACATGCCCTATGATGCGGTCTTTGCGCGCGGCATTCATGTGGTCACCACGGGCGCGGTCTTTGCGCAGCCGGTGGCGGAAATCGGGCTTGGCTTTGCGCTGTCGCTGCTGCGCCAGATTGCGCAGGCCGATGCCGATTTCCGCGCCGGTCGCGAGCGCTGGGGCGGGGCGGGCAACGGCAAGGCGCGGCTTCTGACCGGGGCCGAGGTGGGCATCCTGGGCTTTGGCGATCTGGGGCGGGCGGTGGCAAAGGTGCTGACCGGGTTCCAGCCGCGCCTGCGGGTCTGCGACCCCTGGCTGGCACCGTCGCAGGTCCGTGCCGCCGGGGCGGAGCCTGCGGACCTGGAGACGGTTCTGGCCACCAGCGAGGTGCTGTTCGTGACCGCCTCGGTCACCTCTGAAAACGAGGGGTTCCTGGGCGCGCGGGCCTTTGCGGCGATGAAGCCGGGGGCGGCCTTCATCCTGCTGAGCCGGGCCGGGGTGGTGGATTTCGACGCGCTGATGGCGGCGGTGGCACGCGGCCATATTCTGGCCGCCAGCGATGTGTTCCCGCAGGAACCGCTGCCGCCGGATCATCCGGTGCGGTCGCTGGAGGGGTTCCTTCTGTCGGCGCACCGCGCCGGGGCGCTGGACGTGGCCTTGACCCGGATGGGCGACATGGTGCTGGAAGACATGGCCCTGCTGGACAAGGGCCTGCCGCCGCAACTGTGCAAACGCGCCGAGCGCGAAACGGTCAGCCGGATGCGGTCGAGGCCGGTGTCGGTGAATTGACGGGGGGCTATCCGGGCCGCCGGTCCAGAAGCTGGGTCACGGTCTGCACCGAGGCCAGCCAGGCCCCCGTTCCTGCTCTGCGCCAGGTGACCAAATTCAGAATGCGATCACAATCCTCGTCGAGCCGACGCGAGAAGATGGGTTCGTGATGGGCGATGCGGTTGCGAAGGAACCGGACTTTTTCGATGTCGCCGTGCATCCGGGACCGTGCCTGCCCGACCGAAAGCCTTGGGTCACGGTCGGGAAACGCGATGGCCATTTGGGTGTTCCACATGCGTTCGTCCTGTCCCTTGACGAACAGATACTGCCAGAACGCGAATTTCAGTTCCGCAACGACCTTGCCTGCGGTCGGCAGCCTTGACGCGCATGTGGCGATGTCATCGCTGGGCTGATACCGTCCATGCAGGCGGGGCAATGTCCGGTAGAATCCGCGGTTGAGATGCCAGTTCTCTCCGAAGGCGCGCTCCAAAGCTTCGACCGCGCCGTTGCGGACAGCAAGTTCGCAGAACTGCACCATGAAATAAAGCGCTGCCGAGATTTCGGCGTTCCAGCAGTACAGCTGCATGGCCAGGTGCCGGTCGCCGCTGGTTGCCCGAAGGTAGGTCGCGAGCCTGGGCGTGGAAAGAACCGCCTCCAGATCAAGCAGGTCCTGCGCGGTGAAACGAGGGGGCATCGACTGATATCTTGATCACTTATTGACGGATCAAGGTTATCGACCTACATCAAAAGCACAAGGCTTTGAGGTTCGCGGACGAAGGCGTCTTCCCTCATCGTCGGAAGACCGGAAGGCCCGTCGTTCTTGCGGCGGGTCTTTTTCATAGCGCACGGGCCTTGTCGCTCCGGACCGGCAGAACACCCTGCCGCAGGCCGTTCAGCCCCGCCAAAAGCAGGGGGCCGCCCGTGGGCGACCCCTTAACCGCTTGTTCCCGTTCGGGACTCTGGAGCGGGCGATGAGATTCGAACTCACGACCCTAACCTTGGCAAGGTTATGCTCTACCCCTGAGCTACGCCCGCATCCTTGGGTGGGCGTGATCTATAAAGTCCCGCGCGGCTTCGCAAGGGGGAAAGTTGTGCGGCGTCAGAAAATTGCTGGCCAGGGCAGGGCCAGGGCGGCGGACAGGGCCAGCGCGGTGAAGGTCATCAGCATGCCGATGGTGCGCGCCCCGAAGCGCCCCGGCCCCGACAGGGCCCAGGCGTGGCTGATGCGGCCCGCCAGCAGCACAAGGCCGGACAGATGGAGAAGGGCAGGGGCCGCCCCGGCCAGTTCGGCCAGCAGCAGCAGGACGATCCCCAGCGGTGCGTATTCCGCGCAATTGCCCTGGGCGCGGATCCGCGCCAGCAGGGCAGGGTCGCCCGCATCGCCCAGCGACACGCGCCCGGACCGGCGCAACACGATCACGCGCAGCGACAGGGTGATGAACAGCGCCGTCAGCGCTGCGGCGTAAAGCGGGGTGACCACGGGGGGCACGGGTTTGTCCCTGTTACTCCAGCTCGATCAGCAGGTCCTTCGCGTCGATCTGGGTTCCGGGGCTGACATGCAGCGCCCTGACGGTGGCGGCGCGGTCGGCGTGCAGACCGGTTTCCATCTTCATCGCCTCGATCGTCAGCAACAGATCGCCCGCGTTCACCTTCTGGCCCACCGCCACCGCCACGCTGGCGATGGAGCCGGGCATGGGCGCGCCGATATGGGCGGGGTTGCCTTCGGCGGCCTTCGGTTTGGCGGCGGTCCTGGCCTTGACCGCACGGTTGGGCACCCGGATGACGCGGGGCTGGCCGTTGAGTTCGAAAAAGACCTTCACTTCGCCATCGTCGGTCATTTCGCCGACGGCCTGCAGGCGGATCTCCAGCGTCTTGCCGGGGTCAATTTCGGCCGTGATCTCTTCGCCCGATTGCATGCCATAAAAGAAGGTGCGCGTCGGCAGGACCCGCACCGGGCCATAGGCGCGGTGGCGGCTGCGGTAATCCATGAACACCTTGGGATACATGAGGTATCCGTTCAGGTCGTCGTCATCCACCGTTTCGCCCTGGGCATCATCCTCGTCCAGGCCAAGGTCCTTTGCCAGGCGCGCGCGGGTTGCCTCCAGATCGACCGGGGGCAGCGTGGCACCGGGGCGGGCGGTCAGGGGGCGTTCGCCTTTCAGCACCTTGGCCTGAATGCCGGCGGGCCAGCCGCCATGGGGCTGGCCGAGGTTACCCTTGAGCATGTCCACCACAGACTCGGGAAAGGCCACGTCGGTTGCAGGGTCTTCCACCTGGGCGCGGCTCAGGCCCTGGGCCACCATCATCAGCGCCATGTCACCCACCACCTTGGATGATGGCGTGACCTTGACGATGTCGCCGAACATCTGGTTGGCATCGGCATAGGCCTGCGCCACCTCGTGCCAGCGGTCTTCCAGACCCAGGCTGCGGGCCTGGGCCTTGAGGTTGGTGAACTGGCCGCCGGGCATCTCGTGCAGATACACTTCAGAGGCAGGCGCGGGCAGGCCGGATTCGAAGGCGGCGTAATGGGCGCGCACCGCTTCCCAGTAGTTCGAGATCCGGCGAATCTCGGCGATATCAAGGCCGGTGTCGCGGCCGGTGTGCCGGAGCGCCTCGACCAGAGAGCCAAGGCAGGGCTGCGATGTGCCGCCCGAAAAGGCATCCATCGCGGCATCCACCGCATCGACCCCGGCCTCACAGGCCGCCAGCACCGTAGCCCCGGCGATGCCGCTGGTGTCATGGGTGTGGAAATGGATCGGCAGGCCGACCTCGTCCTTCAGCGCGCGCACCAGAATGCGGGCCGAAGCGGGTTTGAGCAGCCCCGCCATATCCTTCAGGCCCAGCACATGCGCGCCGGCGGCCTTCAGCTCTTTGCCCATGCTGACATAATAGCCCAGGTCATATTTCGACCGGGCGGGATCAAGCAGGTCGCCGGTGTAGCAGATGGCACCTTCGCAGACCTTGTTTGCCTCGATCACCGCATCCATGGCGACGCGCATGTTTTCAACCCAGTTGAGGCTGTCGAACACCCGGAACACGTCCACACCCGATTTTGCGGCCTGAGATACGAAAGACCGAACAACGTTGTCCGGATAGTTGGTATAGCCGACCCCGTTGGAGGCGCGCAGCAGCATCTGTGTCATCACATTGGGCAGGGCTGCGCGAAGGTCACGCAGGCGCTGCCAGGGGCATTCCTGCAGGAAACGGTAGGCCACGTCAAAGGTGGCCCCGCCCCAGCATTCAACGCTGAACAGGCCGGGCAGGTTGGCGGCATAGGCCGGGGCCACACGGATCATGTCGATCGACCGCATCCTTGTGGCCAGCAGCGACTGGTGGCCATCGCGCATGGTGGTGTCGGTCAGCAGCACGCGGGTCTGCGCCGCCATCCAGTCTGCCACGGCCTGCGGGCCCCTGGCATCCAGCAGGGTGCGGGTGCCGGGCTGCGGATCGCCCTTTGGCGCGGGGGGCTTGGGCGTGCGCAGGTCGGGCGCGGGTTTGGGGCGGCCTGCGGTTTCCGGGTGCCCGTTCACGGTGATGTCGGCGATATAGGTCAGGATTTTCGTCGCGCGGTCCTGGCGCTTGCGGAACTGGAACAGGTCCGGCGTCGTGTCGATGAATTTGGTGGTATAGGTGTTGTTCAGGAAGGTCGGGTGTTTCAGCAGGTTGATGACGAAGTCGATGTTCGTGCTGACGCCCCGGATGCGGAATTCGCGCAAGGCCCGGTCCATCCGCGCAATCGCCAGTTCCGGCGTCTGCGCCCAGGCAGTGACCTTGACCAGCAGCGAATCGTAATGGCGGGTGATCACCCCGCCCGCATAGGCGGTGCCGCCATCCAGCCTTATGCCCATGCCGGTGGCGCTGCGATAGGCGGTAAGCCGCCCGTAATCGGGGATGAAATTGTTCTGCGGGTCTTCGGTGGTGACGCGGCACTGCACGGCATGGCCATGCAGGCGGATAGCGTCCTGGCTGGCCATGCCGGTGGCTTCGGCCAGCGTCTTGCCTTCCTCGATCAGGATCTGCGCCTGCACGATGTCGATGCCGGTCACCTGTTCGGTGACGGTATGTTCGACCTGGATGCGGGGGTTCACCTCGATGAAGTAGAACCTGGCCGTATCCATATCCATCAGGAATTCGACGGTGCCCGCGCATTCATAGCCGACATGGGCGCAGATGCGGCGGCCCAGATCGCAAACCTCGGCGCGCTGTTCGGGGGTCAGATAGGGGGCGGGGGCACGTTCCACCACCTTCTGGTTGCGCCGCTGCACGGTGCAGTCCCGCTCATACAGGTGATAGATGTTGCCGTGCTTGTCGCCCAGGATCTGCACCTCGACATGCCGGGCGCGCGGGATCATCTTTTCCAGATAGCCTTCACCGTTGCCAAAGGCGGCTTCCGCCTCGCGCCGGCCTTCGCGGACCTTGTCGGCCAGCTCCTCGGGGCCGTTGATCGGGCGCATCCCGCGCCCGCCGCCGCCCCAGCTGGCCTTCAGCATCAGCGGATAGCCCACTGCGGCGGCCTGACGGCGCACCTCGTCCATATCGTCGCCCAGCACTTCGGTGGCGGGGATGACCGGAACGCCGGCCGCAATCGCCACGCGCCGCGCGCTGGCCTTGTCGCCCAGTGCCCGCATGGTGGCGGCGGTGGGGCCGATGAAGGTGATGCCCGCCGTTTCGCAGGCATCGACGAAATCGGGGTTTTCCGACAGCAGGCCATAGCCGGGATGGATGGCATCGGCCCCGGACAGCTTTGCCACGCGGATAATCTCGGGGATGCTCAGATAGGCGCCGACGGGCGACAGGCCTTCGCCAATCCGGTAGGCCTCGTCAGCCTTGAAGCGGTGCAGGCCCAGCTTGTCTTCCTCGGCGAAGACGGCGACGGTTTTCTTGCCCATCTCATTGGCGGCCCGCATGACGCGGATGGCGATCTCGCCCCGGTTGGCGACGAGAATCTTCTTGAAGTCGGGCATGGGCGGGTTCTCCGGCGCGGGCAGTTTGCGCTGCCACTCTAGGGGTGCTGCGATGCGGCGCAAGGGCCGGGAGCGCAGCTGGCAGGGCGAAATGCGAAGGAAAGCGGCATTGGGGGAAAGGCGGGGGTGAGATTTGCCTGATGTGCGGGCAGCAACGCGGCGCACCCTATGACAGGTTTCTGAAAATGCAAGCCGGACGGCCGCCGGACAGGAAAATCGTCCCGATCCAACAGAAAGGGATTGCCATGCCGGGCGGACCCCGGAACGCTGTCCGCTTCCCCGCCCGGTCAGGGACCACGGTCGTACAGGACCGCTTCCACAAGCGTAACGCAGGCCAGCGCCCGCAGTGGCATGGCGGGTGCCTGCCGGGGATGGGGCGGGCGCGGGCCGGGGGCTTTGGCCCCCCGGCGGGCGGGTGCAGCGCAGCGCAGTGGCAGGGGCGATGGCCTTTGCCATGGAAGCGGTGACAGTGCTTTCGTCAGTGCGGGCGGGACCAGGAAACGCGAGCCGCGTTTCCCCCGCCCGCGCGGCACGGTGCCCTGTAGACCGGCAGGTTCAGGAACAACAGAAGGCCAGCGCCCGACCCGGCGGGGGCGAAGCGCCCGCCGGGGGCGGGTCGGGCGCTGGCCGGGGGCTTTGGCCCCCGGCGGGGCGGGCGGCACGCGCAGGGCAGGGGCGATGGACCCGTCCGGGCCGCATGGGGCTTGCGGATCAGGTTCCTGCCCTTCAGCCAGCGGTCCCTGCGGCTGGCACTTTCTCAGAAGCCCGCCAAAGCAATCAACTCCGGACCCTTTCCGCTGCGAAGGGTCGCCCGCAGGCCTCACTCCGCGATTGTCGCCCCTGCGGCGGCGTCGAGCGTGTTGGCCGCAGCTTCCGTCGTCGCGGCGGGGGCGGTGCCGGGCATCACTTCGAACAGCGGGTCAAAATCAACCATAAGCCCCGCCAGTGTCGCAAGGATCGACAGGTCGCCGGTTGTCGTGGCCTTGCCCGCGCTGATCAGCGCCCCGAAATCCGAAACGCCCATCATCACCGACACCAGATCGGACCGGTTGACGGTGACCGTCAGGTCGGGCGTGGCCGACTGGAACCCCTTGGTGTTGGTCAGCGTGGCGTTGTCCAGTTCAATGATGAACGTCTCCCCGATATCGGGCAGCACCAGGTTGATCGTGAAGCGCAGGCCCTCGGCCCGGGTCGCATCCATCCGGATGCCAAGGAAGTTGAGCCACAGTTCGGTCGACATGGCACGCACCACATCCGGCCCGCTGCTTTTCGGGCTTTTCCCCTGCGGCACGCCGGTGCGGAGTTCATAAGCGCCGGACAGGAAGCTGTTGCGCAGCCCGGGGTTTTCCTGCTGATAGCCCACCTGTTCAAAAGCGTCCGCCAGCATGTCCCTGGCATCCGGGTTCTGCGGTTCGGCCTGCACCAGTTTGTTCAGGATCTCGATCGCCAGCAGGTAATCGCCCGCATCGTGCAGGCTGCGGGCCCTGGCCATGATCGCGGCGGCACCGCCCATCATTTCGACGTAAAGCGGGGCAGAGTCCGCCGGTGACAGCGGGATCAGCGTTGCCGGGTTGCAGTCCCAGAACCCAAGGTATCGCTGCACGACACCGCGCGCATTGTGCTGGGGCGATCCGTGATAGCCCCGCGCATACCACTTGTCCTGCAAGGATGCGGGCACTTGATACACATTGTGAATCTGGTTGATCGTCACGCCCTGATTGGCCAGATGCAGCACATGGTTGTTCATATGCGCATAAAGGTCGCGCTGCGCCCGCAGCACTTCCTGGATGCGCTGGTTGCCCCAGCGTGGCCAGTGGTGCGCGGTGATCATCACCTCGGCCTCCTGCCCGTAAAGGTACAGCGACGCGGCAAGGTATTTCGACCAGCGCAGCGGGTCGCGCACCGGCGCACCGCGCAAGGTATAGATGTTGTGCAGCGTGGCTGACACGTTTTCGGCCATCCACAGCGCCTTGTAGGCCGGAATCCAGGTGTTCATCTCGGACGGGGCTTCGGTGTCCGGCGTGTTCTGGAACACCAGCCTGATCCCGTCGACATCGAATTCCTCGATGGCGTCGCGGACAAACCGCGTCGGCGCGATCAGCCCCACCTTGCCGTTTGACACGGCCTGTCCCAGACCTTGCGTGACATAGCCATAGGGGCTGACCGGCAGCAGGACCCCGTATTGATAGAACAGCCGCCGGTTCATCGCGTTCCCGGCATAGACGTTTTCGGCCACCAGATTTTCCATGAAGCCGGCCGGGGCGATGATCTCCACCCTGCCTGCCGCCACATCCTCATCCGTCACAACCGCGCGCACCCCGCCCCAGTGATCGCCGTGGTTATGCGAATAGACAACAGCGGTGACAGGCAGCCCTTCGCCCACATGTTCCTGAAACAGCTCCCACGCGGCCCGCATCGGTTCGGCAGAGGTCAGCACATCGAACAGAATCCAGCCGGTCTTGCCCCGCACGAAGGTCGTTTGTGACAGATCAAACCCGCGCACCTGATAGATGCCGGGCACCACCTCATACAGGCCGAAGTTCTGGTTCAGCTGCGCGATGCGGTGCATCGAAGGGTGGACCGTGTCGAAGTCTTCCGTCTGGTCGACAAAGGCAAAACGGCCAAGGTCCCAGGCGGTGTGACCGGCATCGGCCTTGATGACCATGTCGGCGCGACGCGCGATCAGGCCGCGGTTGAATTCGTCAAAATCGCGGGTATCGCCGAAGGGCAATGTCTCGCGCGCCTTCTTCAGAACCGCGATGGTGGGATCGGACGGTGCCTTGCCCTTGGGGTGAAAGTGGCCGGGTGCCAGTGGCGGGGTTGTCTGCGCCAGGGCAGGGCCGGCTTCGGCCATGAAGGCACCGCCGATGGCAAAAGCGGCCCCCGTGGCGGGAAGCGCGCCAAGAAACTCTCGTCTGGTGGTCATCCTGGTTTCTCCTGAACTGTGCGCGGCCCGGTGTGTTTCCTGCAAGGCGGCGCAGGACCGTTCCGTAAACGGCGGTGTCGCCGCAGGGTTATCACCATGGTCTTCCCGTTTAAAGTGCTCGGTACGGTCAGCGGCGGTGACAGGGGGGCCTGCGCCCGGTCTGCGGTGCCAGCGCTGTCGCGGGTGCGGCAAAGGGATTGCGCGGGGACGGACCGTCGGGCGCGGCATGATCTTGGCGCGCGGTCCTGCGGGCCAAAGGCGGCCTGCGGTCAGGCCAGGCTGGCGCAGGTCCGGCGGGGGCTGCCGCCGCGTCCGGCCCGCTCTTGGGTGCTGTTGCCGCGATTTTTCACGCCCCTTCACGAAAATCTGCTGTGGCACCGGCGGGCACCTTGGATAAAGCTCGCGCAGCCGCAGCGGTGGGGGATTTTCCGGGATGTTTCAATCGTTCTTCCCGCGTCCAAGGCTGTTCCTGCTTTCGGCCCTGATCTGGGTCGCGCTTGCGGTCGCGCTTTGGTATGGCCCGGCAGAGGCGATCGGGGCGTGGCTGGGGTTTGCGCCGCCGGTTCCCGGTGCGGACCCGGTCCTGGGCCTGGGGCATTTTGTGACGCCGCAGTTCCTGTGGTTCTACCTCTATTGCGCGGCGTTTCTGGCGGTGTTCACCGCCGCCTGGTTCATCCTGTCGCCGCATCCCTGTCAGGGGTGGTCCATTGTCGGGACGGCGGTGATCCTGTTTTCCACCTATTTCAACGTGCAGGTTTCGGTCGCGATCAACAACTGGCGCCGCCCCTTCTTTGACACCGTGCAGGCGGCGCTTTCGGGCGAAGGGGCGGTGACGGCGGGCCAGCTTTACGGGTTGATCCTGATCTTCGCGCAGATCGCCTTTGTCTGGGTCGCGGTCTATGTGGCGACGCGCTTCTTCGTCAGCCACTGGGTGTTCCGCTGGCGGCAGGCGATGAACGATTATTACATAAGCCGCTGGCCCGAGGTGCGCCGCATCGAAGGTGCCTCGCAGCGGGTGCAGGAAGACACGATGCGCTTTGCTTCGATCATGGAGGATCTGGGGGTTTCGGTGGTGGATTCGGTGATGACGCTGTTTGCCTTTCTGCCGGTGCTGGCGGCGCTGTCGGTTCATGTCACCGAACTGCCCCTTGTCGGCGCAATTGCCAGCCCGCTGCTTTATGCCGCGCTGTTCTGGTCGGCCTTCGGCACGCTTCTGCTGGCCGTGGCGGGCATCCGGCTGCCGGGGCTGAACTTCCGCAACCAGCGGGTCGAGGCGGCCTATCGCAAGGAACTGGTGTATGGCGAGGATGACGCGGAGCGTGCCGGGCCGGTGACCACGCGCGATCTGTTCCGCCAGGTGCGCATGAACTACTTCCGCCTTTATTTCCACTATGCCTATTTCAACGTATTCCGGGGGATGTACCTGCAGGCGGACAATGTCTTTGCCTATCTGATCCTCATCCCGACGATTGCGGCGGGGCAGATCACCTTCGGCATTCTGCAGCAGATCCTGACCGCCTTCGGCCGGGTGTCGGATTCGTTCCAGTATCTGGTCAATTCCTGGACCACGATCATCGAACTGCTGTCGATCCACAAACGCCTTGCCGCCTTCGAGGCAGCCTTCGAGGGCCGGGTGCTGGCCCCGATCGAGCAGGAGCATCCGCTGGCCCCGTGACCGGTGCCCGGTCAAGACATCCCCGCACCTGCCGGGCGGAAAAATCATCCTGATCCGCCGGAAAGGCGGCTTGCCGTTGCGGGCAGACCCCGAAACGCAGCCCGTTTCCCCGCCCGCGCCACGACGGCTGACCATATCGGCGCGATGAAAGACCCCATCGCGCGCGGGGTGATTTCCGAAAGCGATGTGCTGGCCGATTTCCATGATCTGGCCAAGGGCACCTGCGACCGGCGCGGGCCGGACGGGATCACGCTGGCCAAGAACAGCGGCGGCGCGCATCTGGACCTGATCACGGCGGGGTGTATTCTGGCGGCGTGGCGGGGGCGGAAGGGGGGGTGAGTTCGGGGAAAATCTGGTCGGAGCGAGAGGATTCGAACCTCCGACCCCCTGCTCCCGAAGCAGGTGCGCTACCAGGCTGCGCTACGCTCCGACCGAAGCTGGGGGTTAAACCGAACGCCGGGGCATTGCAAGGGGGCGCGGGCGGCTATTCGCCCTGATCGCGCGGCCCCGCTGCGAACAGGGTGCCGACGCGCGGCAGGACACCGGTTTCGGGGCGGGTGCGTGACAGGCTGACGGGGTGGGTGGTTTCCACCTTGCCGCCCCCCTCGCGCAGCACGATGTAGACGCCGCTGGCAATGATGATCGCGGTGCCGATGGCGGTCATCAGATCGACCGTCTCGGAAAAGAACAGCCAGCCATAGAGCGCGGCCCAGACGATCTGCGAATACTGCATCGGTGCCACGACCACGGCAGGGGCCGTGCGATAGGCCTGGATCACCAGCATCGCCCCCACAAAGCCCAGAAAGGACATCAGCACCAGCAGGCCGAAATGTTCCAGCGGCATCGGGCGGTAGACAAAGGGCATCATCGCCCCGGTCGCCACGAAATTCGCCATCATCGGATACAGCATCAGCACCGCCGCCCGCTCTTCCCGCCCGATCTTGCGCACGATCACCGACACCAGCGCGCCGGTTGTGGCGGCAACCAGCGCCGCCAGCTGGCCGAGGCCCAGCGGCACCTGACCGGGCCGCAGCACCACGATGACGCCGATCAGGCCGACAAGCACGGCCAGCCCGCGCCTTATGCCCACCCTTTCCCCCAGCAGCGGGATCGCCATCAGGGTGATCATCAGCGGCATGGCAAAGAACACCGCATAGGCCTGCGCCAGCGGCAGCACGGAAAACGCATAGAATCCCGAAACCACGTTGACGATGGCGGCGATGGTGCGGACCCACACCCACATCGGCTGGCGCGGGCGCAGGTTGCCATCGGTCTTGTCGCGCAGCAGCATCAGCGTGACAAAGGGAAAGCCCAGCAGCACGCTGAAGAAGATGATCTGGAACGGCGAATACTGCGCGCCCAGAAACTTCACCACCGCGTCATGCGTGGCGTAAAGACCAAAGGCGGCAAGCGACATCAGCGCGCCATTGAGGTTCGTCTTGTGAAACGCCACGGGAGGAGTGCCTTGTTCCGGGGGCCGTCACCCGGCAGAAATCTGGCCTCCACTTTCGCTTGGCGCGGGGCGGACTGCAAGCGGGGTAAAGAAAAAGGGCGGCAATGGCTTTGTCTGCCGCCCCCCGTTTTGCCTGGCCAGCACTCAGAGGCTGGCGTCCAGCGCCGCGATCACCGCCGCCCCCATTCCGGCGGTGCTGACCGGCGTGCCGCCGTCAGGCCCCATCAGATCGGCGGTGCGCACACCGTCCGCCAGCACCTTTTCCACCGCTGCCTCGACCCGCGCCGCCTCTGCCCCCAGATCGAAGGAATAGCGCAGCGCCATGGCAAAACTCAGGATGCAGGCAATCGGGTTGGCCTTGCCCGTGCCGGCGATATCCGGGGCCGAGCCATGGACCGGCTCGTACAGCGCCTTTGGCCGGCCATTCGGGCCAATGGCCCCCAGGCTGGCCGAGGGCAGCATCCCCAGCGATCCGGTCAGCATCGCGGCGCAATCCGACAGAACGTCACCGAACAGGTTGTCGGTCACGATCACATCGAACTGCCTGGGCCAGCGCACCAGCTGCATCGCGCCATTGTCGGCATACATATGCGACAGCGCGACATCGGGGTATTCGTTGTCATGCACCCACTGCACTTCCTCGCGCCACAGGATGCCCGATTCCATGACATTGGCCTTTTCCATCGAACAGACCCTGTTCGACCGCCGCCGCGCCAGTTCAAAGGCGGATCGTGCCACGCGGCGGATCTCGTTCGTGGTGTAGCGCTGCGTATTGATACCCACGCGGCCACCCTCATTGTCCGGGAAAATCCCGCGCGGCTCGCCGAAATAGACGCCGCTTGTCAGCTCGCGGACAATGACAATATCCAGTCCGGCGACCACCTCTTTCTTCAGGCTGGAGAAATCGGCCAGCGCATCAAAGCACCGGGCCGGGCGCAGGTTGGAAAACAGGTCCATCTCCTTGCGCAGGCGCAACAGGCCGCGTTCGGGCTTCACGCTGAAATCCAGCATGTCGTATTTCGGCCCGCCCACGGCACCCAGCAGCACGGCATCCACCGCCATCGCCTTTGCCATGGTGGCATCCGACAGCGGCACGCCATGCACATCATGGGCCGCACCGCCGACCAGGTCTTCGGTCACATCGAAATGGATGCCGCGCTTGGTGCCGAACCAACGGATGATCTTTGTCACCTCGGCCATGACTTCGGGGCCGATGCCGTCGCCCGGCAGGATCAGAAGGGAAGGATTGGCCAAGATGCGCCCCCGGTGGGTTGAATGCCTGTGTCCGGGGCCTAGCCAAAGGTCACGCAAGGGTCAAGCGCCCGTCAGTCGGTTTCAATATCCACCCAGACAAGCCGGTGCCGCGAAGCGGCCAGGACAACGGGCAGAAACGGGTCCCCTTCTTCGGGCCAGACCACGCCCGAGTCGCGCAGGGTCAGCCCGGCAGAGGGCAGCACGTAATCTGCGCGCATCCGGCCCGGACCGCCCGCTTCGGCGAAATCCGCCGTTGCCCTGCCGCCCGCGCCTTCGGGCCGGGGGTCCTGCAGGCCGGGATGCGCCAGCAGCAGGCGCAGGGCGGCGGGCCGGCCTTCGCTGCGGTCCGGGTCCATGTTCGCATCCCCCAGAAGGACAAAGGGCGCGGCGGGCGGGGCATCGGGCAAGCTGCCGTCCAGCAGGCGCAGCCACAGCGCCGCCTCGTCATGGTTGCGTCGCCCGTTGCGGTCTTCGGGGCCATCGAACACCGGCGGGGTCGCATGCCAGGCCAGCAGCCGCAAGGTGCCGCCCCCGGCAAGCCGGACCGGCACATCCCAGTGCCCGGTTGTGGACAGGCGTTGGGCGTCTGTCACCTGCGGTTCCATGCCGTCCGGCAGGATCGCCCCCGGCAGATCGCGCCAGAGCAGGCCGGAAAAATCCCGTACCCCCGCCGGGTCGATGGGAAGGCGCGACAGCACCGCCATTCCGCCTGCACCGGCGAAGCGGCCATAACCCTGGGCATCGCGGGGGCCGCCAAGGCGCCCGTCCCCATCCATGTCGAGGCCGGTCGCGCGCCCGGTATTCGGGCGCAGGGCAAAACGGTGGGGATAAACGCTGCCTGCGGCGGCCACACGATCGGCAAAGGCACCCAGCGCCACAAGACCATGGTCGTAATCAATGCCGAGCAACACCAGCACATCGGGATCGGCAAAGGCGATGACCCGCGCCGCAGCCTCGACCTGCGGGTCTGACCGCAGGATGTCGCGCAGCAAAAGCCCCGGCCCGTCCCGCGACAGTTCGGCGTGAAAGGTGGCGACGCGCAGCGTTTCGGCCAGGGACGGGCCCGCCGAAAGGCAGGCGAGGAAAAGACTCAGCAGACCATACAGCCATCGGTGCCGGTGCGGCGGCGTCTCCTGCGGATCCTGTCCGCGCTGCGGCCTGTCGCAATGCCGCGCATGAACAGACTGGCGGTAAGAAAGACCCATTCCGGCATCGCCCGTATCCAAATCAGCGCACAGGTGAAGGGCAGCGCTTCAACCCCGTTGCCGCCCGCCCGCACCACCGCCACGACCGACAATGGCCGCAGGAACCCTAACGCAATGTTAACGCGGGCACCCCGGCCCGACCGTCAGACCCCGTCGCCCCCCGCAGCGGGGCAGGGCCGGGCAGGCCTTGCGGGGCACCGCCCCGATGACCGGCATCACAAGACGCAGCGGGCTGGCAGGAAGGTACATCGCCTGTCCCTTGATGCCGCCTGCGCACAGCAGGAAGACCGACGTCGCTGATGGCTGTGTTTCGCCTTGGGCGATGACTGCCGGCGCCAGGACCGTCGCAAACAGCATCGGGAAAGGGATGCGGTGGAAGGGGCGGGCAAAGCGACCTTTGGCCAGCACGGGGCAGACGGCATCCCACCCGACGAAGGTCACAAGCCCGCAGGACAGCGCGATCAGGGCAGCCATGTCCGCGCCGCCGGTGCCGACACCTGAAGGCGGACTCAAGGGGGGGGTGCCAGAAGGCCCGCCCCAGACACGGCCCGGACAAACCCGCCCGTCAGGGCGGCAGACCGGCTTTGCCGCCCCTTTGCCGGGTGGACCCCACACGGTGCCTGGCCCGTGTTCCAAGAAGATCACGCCAGCCGTCGCGGCGTGCATCCTGCCTGCCCGATGTCTGCCTGCTTTCCAAAGGCGCGGCGCTGACGTGACGAAAGGCGTCGTCATTTGTGGCGCTTTCATCGAAGACCGGTCACTGCGCTGCATCAATCGCCTGATGGAAAGGCTTCGCCGGCCACCGCCCCCTTATCTGGCATCTGTCGCCTGATCAGACCCAAGGACGCAGGGCGGAAGTCCTTTTTTCGTAGGCGTCGATCGAGGCCACCTTTTCAAGCGACAGACCGATGTCATCAAGGCCGTTCATCAGGCAGTGCTTGCGGAACGGGTCGACTTCGAAGGAAAAGGACCGCCCGTCAGACGCCGTGACGGTTTGTGCGCCAAGGTCCACCGTCATGCGGGCATTGGCACCTTTCCTGGCGTCTTCCATCAGGACTTCGACCTGATCGGCGGGCAGCACGATCGGCAGGATGCCGTTCTTGAAGCAGTTGTTGTAGAAGATGTCGGCAAAGCTGGTGGAAATCACCGCCCGGATGCCGAAATCCAGAAGCGCCCAGGGCGCATGTTCGCGGCTGGACCCGCAGCCGAAATTGTCGCCCGCAACCAGAATCCCGGCCTTGCGGTAGGCTGGCTGGTTCAGCACGAATTCCGCAATCTCCGCCCCGTCGGGGGTGAAGCGCATCTCATCGAACAGGTTCCTGCCAAGGCCGGATCGCTTGATCGTCTTCAGGAACTGCTTGGGAATGATCATATCGGTGTCGATATTGACCAGCGGCATGGGGGCGGCGATGCCGGTCAGGGTGGTGAATGGGGTCATGGGGTGTTAACTCCGATCTTTTTGGGGACTTGACGATGCTGTGACCGGCCACTATCTGGTTGGTCAGGACTGGGCTTTTCCCGGTTGGCAGGCGGCTCCTGGGCGATCTCGGGGGCCGTTTGTTTTTGTTTCAGGGGAAGCACTTCAGCATCCCCGTCGCGATCTTTCCCCTTACGGTCTCGAACGCGCGGTTCGGCTGCCCCGGTCGCAGAATGCTCAGACCGATTGGCCGCGCAATAAGGTCTGCAAGTTGCAAGCCGCTGGAGTTGGCCTTCTTGCTTACAAAATGCGGCAGCCATTGAACCTTCTGCAACAAGGAAACCCGGTGTCGGTTGTTCGTGCCGTGCTGCAATTCAGCGTCACCGGCCACGATGCGGCGAAAGGCCAGTTCAAGTTCGTTGTCTTCCTTCAAACCACGGCGCTCGAACACCGCACATATCTCGCGACCGGTCTGGCCCAGATCAAGAAGGCGGACAGTTGCCAATTCAAGGCAGAACTGCAACGCGATTTCATAGGGATCAAACGGACGGAAGCAGCGGGACTTCAGCTCGTCCTTGCGGATCACCGCGCAGACCGCCTCAACCGGTGCCTGTTCGACCAAAGTTGATACTCTTGCCAGAAAATCCAAGCGAACAGCCTTGTCCCGCCGCAGGAACGCAAAGGCCGCGTCCTGTTTGCGGATGTCAACTTCGTGGAGAATAATCTGATCATGCCCCACAAAATCGAACTTCAGACGTTGAACTTCCGGAACGATCCTAGAAACATAGTCCTCTTTCGACACCAGGACTGCCGCCAAAACGAACAGCGGATACTCGGGGTCGATATGCGAAAGATCGGGTGAGCCGCTTTCGTCAAAGTAGAGGATGTAGTCCGAGAACGCAGACACTGATCACATCATCTCCCGCACATCCGTCAGCCGCCCCGTCACCGCTGCGGCCGCCGCCATCGCCGGCGACAGAAGGTGGGTGCGCCCGCCGCGGCCCTGACGGCCTTCGAAGTTGCGGTTCGAGGTGGCGGCGCAGCGTTCGCCGGGGGAAAGCTGGTCGGGGTTCATCGCAAGGCACATCGAACAGCCCGCAAGGCGCCATTCAAAGCCTGCGTCGATGAAAATCTGCGCCAGGCCCTCTTCCTCGGCCTGGGCGCGGACAAGACCCGATCCGGGCACGACCATGGCGCGCAAGCCGTCCTTGATCTTCTTGCCCTTCAGGATTGCGGCGGCCGCGCGCAGGTCTTCGATCCGCCCGTTGGTGCAGGACCCGATGAAGACCGTGTCGATCCTGATCTCGGACAGCTTCTGGCCCGGAACCAGCCCCATGTAGTCCAGGCTGCGCCGCGCCGCCTCCACCTTGCCGCCGGTAAAGCTTTCGGGGTCTGGCACCACGCCGGTGATCGGCAGCACATCTTCGGGGCTGGTGCCCCAGGTCACGACGGGGGCAATATCCTCGCCGCGCAGCGTCACCACCTTGTCAAACTGCGCGCCCTCGTCGGAATACAGCGTCTTCCACCAGGCAAGCGCGGCTTCCCATTGCGCCCCTTTCGGCGCATGGGGCCGGCCCATGACATAGGCGAAGGTCTTTTCATCCGGTGCAATCAGGCCGGCGCGGGCACCACCCTCGATCGCCATGTTGCAGACCGTCATCCGGCCTTCCATCGACAGATCGCGGATCGCCTGGCCGCAGTATTCAATCACATGGCCGGTGCCGCCTGCCGTACCGGTGGCCCCGATCACCGACAGGGTGATGTCCTTGGCCGTGACACCGGGGCGGAGTTTGCCGGTGATCTCGACCTTCATGTTCTTTGATTTCTGCTGGATCAGCGTCTGCGTCGCCAGCACATGTTCCACCTCGGATGTGCCGATGCCATGGGCCAGCGCGCCGAAGGCACCATGCGTGGCCGTGTGCGAATCGCCGCAGACCACGGTCATTCCCGGCAGGGTCCAGCCCTGTTCCGGACCCACGATATGCACGATGCCCTGACGGATATCCGACACCGGATAGTAGTTGATGCCAAAGTCGCGCGCGTTCCTGTCCAGCGCCTCAACCTGGATCCGGCTTTCCTCGTTATCGATATGCGTGTCGCGCCCGGCGGTGGTGGGCACGTTGTGGTCTGGCACGGCAATGGTCTTTTCCGGTGCCCGCACAGTGCGCCCTGCCATTCGCAGCCCCTCGAAGGCCTGCGGGCTTGTCACCTCATGCACAAGGTGGCGGTCGATGTACAAAAGGCAGGTGCCGTCATCGGCCTGGTGGACGACATGGGCATCCCAGATCTTGTCGTAAAGCGTTTTCGGAGACATGGCTGCTTTCCCGAAGAGAAGGTGAAGAAGATGGAACGGCGCGGCAGGCGCAGCCGTCAGCCGCGTGCAAGGACCGAAACGGTCGCACCGTAAAAGCGCCAGGGCATGCGCGCGCGATCATCCATGTCAAAGAAACGCATCATGATGGCATGATTTACGCGCATCGCCCTTTCAAGGCAAGACAGGCCACACCACATCCGATTGCAGGGGGGCGGGCACAAGGGGGGCGTCGATGCGCAGGGTGGTTGTTCTTTGCCTGGCTCTGATGACGCTGACCCCGGCAGAGGCGCAGATGTACGAGGCGCAGATGTACAAGGGCACCGAAACAGCGGCCTATACGGTGGAGCGCACCCTGGAAGGGGCCGAATTGCGCAGCTACGGTTCGCAGCTGGTCGCAGAGGTGACGGTCAGCGGCAGCCGGTCCGGGGCCGCCAACGCGGGCTTCCGCAGTCTTGCCGGCTATATCTTCGGCGCGAATGCGGATGCCTCGAAGATTGCGATGACCACGCCCGTTGCCCAGGTGCCGGATGCCACTGACAGACCGGGCACGCCGGAATCGGGCGCGGACGGCGCGCAAAGCTGGACGGTGCGGTTCACCATGCCGGCGGACCTAAGCCTGGCGGCCCTGCCGCCGCCCGATGATCCGCGCATCCGGCTGATCGAAACCGGCCCGCGGCGGATGCTGGTGTTGCAGTTCCCGGGGCACCCGACCGATGCGGCCCTTGCCAACGCAACGGCCTCTCTGCGCGCCATTGCGGACCGGGCCGGGCTGACGGGGCGGGAGGAGCCGGAATTCCTGTTCTACGATTCGCCCTTTACCCTGCCATGGAACCGGCGCAACGAAGTGGCGCTTGTCCTCGACTGACGCCGTCAAAGGGGGGCCTGCCCCGCCACATGCGGTCTGGTCAGGCAAGAGGCACGCCCCCCTCGCCTGCCGGCCGGGAAGACCTTCCCGATCCGGCAAAGGGGGGGCCGTACCGGGCGGACCCGCAAACGCACCGCGTTTTCCCCGCCCGCGCGCGACGCTGCCACCACGACCCGTTCCGCCCGCACAACGGCGGGTCAGCGCCCGGCCCGGCGGCGGCGAAGCGCCCGCAGGGAAGGGCGGGGCGGATGCAAGGGGTTTTGACCCCCGGCTGGCCTGTTGTGGCACGCGCAGCGCACAGCCGCCCGTACCGCAAGCCGCGTGAACGCACCGCGCGCGCGGCCTTGGCACCGCCGCGATGCACCACGCCTGGGGACATGATCGCTGGCGAAGGGTCTGGAACACGCCGGCCGAACCCGTCACCCCCGCGCAGGGACACCGCGACACAGGCCGGAAGCCGTGACGGAAGCCTGCCGTCGGCGGTGGGCACAGACCGGAATTGCAAGGCCCATCAGGTCAGTCCGATGAAAACGGCCCCGGCCTCGACCTTGACCGGAAAGGTCTTGAGATTGACGCAAACAGGTAATCGCTTTGCTTCGCCGGTGCGGTAATCGAACTGGCCATTGTGCTTGGGGCATTCGATCAGGTGACCCATGACCAGACCATCGCACAGGTGTACATCCTCGTGCGTGCAGCGGCCTGCCGTGGCGTAGAAGCGGCCATCGGGCGCGTGGTAGATGGCATATGTATCCCCGTCATGGTCAAAGCGGATCAGGTCTTCGGGATTGATGTCGTCGGTCGCGCAGGCGCGGATCCATTGCGGCATGTATCGTCTCCTTGCTTTGGCTAGCTGTTCAGCGCGGCCTGAAAGGCAGCCAGTTCCTGCGGGGACATTTTCACCAGATGCCTGTCCTCGGGGTAGGCGGAAGAGGCGACATCGGCAATGAACTCGCGGAAGGCCGCGATGCGCTCGGACTGAAGACGGTCATATTCGGCGGCGAAGTTGCGGTAGACCTTGGAGTGGCGCGGCATGTGGCCGCGATTGGTGCCAAGAATGTCTTCGGCAAACAGGTACTGCGCATCACATCCCGGCCCGGCCCCCATCGACCACAGCAAAAGGCCCACCCGGCGACTGATCTCGCTGGCCACCTCGGTCGGGACCACCTCGATCTCCACGGCAAAAGCGCCGGCAGACTCATAGGCGCGCACCTCTTCCAGCAGCGCCCGGGCACCCTGGGCGGTCTTGGCCACCGCTTTCATGCCGCCGGTCCATGTGGCGCGGCTTGGCACCAGCCCGACATGCCCGACAACCGGGATATGTTCGCGCGCGACATGTTCCACCGTGCCAAGCCCGCCCGAACAGTAGACGGCATCAGCCCCCGCCAGCATCACCCTGCAGGCCCAGCGCAGATAATCGTCCCGGGTTCCAGCCTCCAGATGGGTCTGGCCGGTCATGGAAAACAGCGTCGGTGCCACTTCGCGGTAGCGCGGATGGGTGACCAGATCGGCAGGCACGGACACAATGTCGATCCCGGCCGCTTCGGCCGCCGCCGCCTCGTCCAGCGACATCACGCGCAGCATGGTCAGTTGCCCCTTGCCCTTGCGGGCGCGAAGGTCGGCGATGGTGGGCTTGATCCGGGTCACTGGTGCCTCCTCAGGTGCCCGACCGGGCGATGTTCAGGGTATGGAACTCTTCCCGGTACGGCTTGGCAGAGGGGGGCAATGTCTTGCGAAGGTAGTATTCGGGGTCGGTCTTCTGGCGGCGCAGCGAAGCGAAGACTTCGCGGTACCCGTCCAGGATCGACAGGTTCGGCGGCGGCAGATCGGCCTTGATAACCTCGTGCAGGCGCGGCAGGGCGTGGTAGGGGACCATCGGGAACATGTGGTGTTCGATGTGGTAATTCATGTTCCAGTAGATGTAGCGGCTGATCGGGTTCATGTAGACGGTGCGGGTGTTCAGCCGGTGATCCAGAACATTCTCCGCCAGCCCCGCATGCTGCAAATGCCCGCACATCACCATGTGCCAACTGCCATAAATGCGCGGCAACCCGATGAGCATCAAGGGCAGCCATGACCAGGTGGCAAGGGCGACGGCAATCGTCGCAGCATAGATCGCCATGTGGATCCGCGCCGCAAGAATCATTTTGCCCCATTCGCTTTCGGGGACAAAGTCCTTCTCGTCGGGCGTCAGCCTGCCCGTGGCGTTGCGCGCCAGAATAAGCAGGGACCTGGTGGCACCGATCACATCGAACAGGGCCAGGAAATTGGTCAGCGTCTTGGGCGGGCGCATCCAGGCGATTTCGGCGTCGCGGCCGACGATGTAGGTGTCCGTATGGTGCCGGGCGTGGCTCCAGCGCCAGGTCACCGGGTTGCGCATCACCATGAAGCTGGCGATCTGGTAGATGACATCGTTCATCCACGGCGTGCGGAACGCCGTGCCATGGCCGCATTCGTGCCAGCGGCTGTCGCAGGATGATCCGTAGATCACGCTGTAGACGAACAGAAACGGCACGCAGGCCCAGGTTCCCCAGAAATAGATCCCCCCCCAGGCCCCGCCGATCAACAGTGCAAACCAAAGGATCGTATCGCGGATCGCGGGCCCGTCGGTGCGCTTCATCAGGTCCTTCATCACGGCACGGGGCACATCGGAGTGGTACCATTCCGCCGAGGCCAGTCCGATTTCCACCGCACGGCGGCTGTCGGGGCCGACCAGGCTGTAGTCGCGTTGTCCTACCGGAAAGGGAGCTGCGGTCATCTTGAAGCCTCGCTGAAAGTCTGTGTGTCTGTCATGGCCTACCATCCGCCGTCGATGCCGATGTTCTGTCCGGTGATCATCCCTGCGGCGTCCGAGGCAAGGAAAAGCGCCAGGTTGGCAACATCCCGGGGCTCTATGCGGGCCTTGATGCATTGGCGTTCCAGGATGAAGCTGTTGTATTCTTCCAGCCGGTCCGCAAAGACGCGGCGTTCCGCGTCCGACACCACGGCACCGGGCGCGATCGCGTTTACGGTGATGCCATGCGGCCCCAGTTCCCGCGCCAGACCCTTGGTCAGACCCAGAAGCGCCCCCTTCGAGGCGACATAGGGCACAAATCCTTCCCACTGGCCGTTCAGGGTCAGCGAGGTAAGGTTGATGATCCGGCCCCAGCCTTTGGCCTTCATCCCCGGCGCACAGGCGCGGGCCAGGGCAAAGGCCGAGGCCGAGTTCACGCGCAACTGGGTTTCGTATTCCCCGATGCTGAAGTCTTCGAACGGCTTGTTGATGATCAGCGCGGCGTTGTTGATCAGGATGTCAAAGGGCCCTGCGGCGGCAACGCGGGCCTGCGCCGCAGACAGGTCATCCAGATCTATGCCCAGCCAGCCATGCGATGCAGGCGGTGTCGCCCCCGGCCGGTCCAGAATGGTGATCCGGGCACCTGCGGCGGCAAATGCCAGGGCAAATGCGGCCCCGATGGAACCAAGGCCCCCCGTGATCAGCGCATGGCGCGCGTTCATGTCCATCCTGCCCGTCCTGTCACAAAAGCGCCGAGACTTCCTCGATCGAGGTGTCCGCAGCGGGCTTGTCCAGCACGACCTTGCCCAGCGCCATCGCGACGATCCGGTTACAGCAGGCAAAGACATGGTGCATGTTGTGGCTGATGAAGATCGAGGTGACACCTTGCGCCTTCAACCCTTTCACAAAGCCGATGACCTTGGCGGTTTCCTTCACCGAAAGGTGGTTCGTCGGCTCGTCAAGGATCATGACCTTGGACTTGAAATGCATGGCGCGGGCAATGGCCACGCCCTGGCGTTGCCCCCCCGACAATTCGCCCACCAGCGCATCGGGCGAGCGCAGATGCAGATCGACATCGGCAATCGCCTTGACCGACTCTTCGCGCATCTTGCGTTCGTCCAGGATGCCGATGCCACCGATCGACCATTTCAGCGGTTCGCGCCCGATGAAGACGTTGCGCGATATGGTCATCAGCGGCACCATCGAATTGTACTGATAGATCGTCTCGATCCCCAGCCGCATGGCATCCCTGGGGCTGCGGATATCGGCAGGCTTGCCTTCGACCAGGATGTCGCCGCTGTCCTGATGGTGCAGGCCGGACAGAATGTTGATCAGCGTAGATTTGCCGGCACCGTTATCCCCGACCAGACCCACGGCTTCGCCGCTGTCGACCTTCAGGCTTACGCCCTTCAGCGCATGCACGCCCGAATACCATTTGTGCAGATCGCGGGTTTCAATGATGGGCGTGTTCATTTGTCGGTCTCCACCTTCATGGCGCGGCCGCGGCGGCGCAGCCAGGCGTTGCCGACGACGGCAAAGATCGTCAGGGCACCGATGGCAAACTTGAACCAGTTGCTGTCAATCTGCGACATCACCATACCGTTGTCGATCACGCGGATCAGGATCGCACCGATCAACCCGCCGATGATCGATCCGACCCCGCCGACAAGAGAGGTGCCGCCGATCACGGCGGCAGCCACCGCCTGAAGTTCCATGCCCTCGCCGATCGAAGGCAGAAAGGAATTCAGGCGCAGCGACTGGATCATCCCGGCAAAACCGGCAAGAACCGAACAGATCATGAAACAGGCGATTTTCACCTTGCCGGTCGGAATCCCCATGGCCGAGGCTGCGGGCAGGAACCCCCCGGTTGCCCGCACCCAGTTGCCGAAGTTGGTCCGCGACAGCAGCAGGCTGATCAGTATCGCGATGGCGATGAACCACAGAACCGAAGCGCGGATCAGACCGCCCTCATCGACAAAGCCGACAAAGATCCAGCTGGGCACTTCGCCCGGCTTGATCCGGGGCGGAAACCCGCCCGAGATCACCACCGTCAGCGACCGCGCCATGAACAGCATCCCCAGGGTCGTGATGAACGACGGGATGTCAAAGCGGATCGTCAGCCAGCCGTTGAGAAACCCGATGACTGCGCAAAGCATCAATCCCACCGCCACGGCCGCCCAGAACGGCCAGCCGGCCACAACAAGCACCGCCATTGTCATCGGCATCAGGGCAAAGACCGAGCCTACGGAAAGATCGAATTCCCCCGAAATCATCAAAAGCGTGACACCCACGGCAACCAGCGCCGTTTCCGGCAAAAGGCCCAGGAACCCCCGGACGTTGTTGACCGAAAGAAAGACCCCCTCCGACCGGATCTGAAACAGCACGACAAGCACAAGCAAAAGCATCGCGCTGGCGAGTTCAGGCTTTTGCATGGCAAGTTTGACAAGGCGGCGCATGGGAACGAATCCTTACTCAGGGGCGAAGCATCGGCGCGGGGCCCGGGCAGGGCCCCGCGCCGGTCTTTCTGCAATCAGCGCAGGCCCTGTTCCGACAGGCCACGGACAGCCGCCACATCCGCCGGGAAGACCAGGGCCTCGCCGGTGTTGATGTCAGCCGGGGAAAGGCCCACGGTCTTGGACAGGTAGGTCATCATCACAGGCAGGAAACCCTGCATGTAGGGCTGCTGGTCGACCTCGACCTGGATGTAACCGGCATCCATTTCGTCCAGAACAATCGGAACGATGTCGAAGCCGGCCAGAAGAACCTTGCCCGGCGCCACTCCGCGGTCGCGAAGCACGCCTGCCACACCTGCATGCCAGAAGCCGGTGTCGAAATAGGCGCTGGTTTCGGGCCGGGCCGCAAGATAGGCACCCACACGGTCGGCCACGATGGCAAGGTCGGTGCCCGAGTCGATCTTTTCGTAGGTGATCGCACGGTCAGGATTGGCCGCGATCATCTCGTCCAGATAGTTGGTGATGCCAAGCGCGCGCGATTCCGACCAGTTCTGGCCGGGGCCGGAAACGCCGACCAGAATGTGCAAGGGGCCTTCGGCGGGCATGTTGGCCCACTGTGCCCGCGCCAGACCATAGCCCGCAGGCACAAAGCCCTGACCGACGAAAGCCTGCCTGGCATTGCCGGCCGCCCCTTCCAGATCATCAACGTTGGAGGCAATGACGATAACGCCCGCATCGCGCGCGCGCTGGATGACATCGTCAAAGGCCGTATTGTCGACGATCGAGGTGATCAGCGCATCCGGGCTGCGTGCCAGGGCCGCTTCCATGTTTGCGACCTGCTCGGGGATCGATCCGTCGGTCTGCACATAGATCATCTGGCAATTTGCGCCAAGCTTGGCACAGGCGTCTTCATAACCCTTCTGGACTGCCTGCCAGAAGGTGTTCGACGCGCCCGAATGGACGGTGAAGGCAATGTCCAGCGGGTCTTGTGCGACCGCTGCGGACGAAACGGCAGACATCAGGGCGGCAATGGCCAGTCCCTTGATTTTCTTCATGTTCTTACTCCTCCCATAGGATTGCGGCCTTGTCAGGCCGTGGTTGCGTCGGATTTCCGTCTCGACGTCGTAAAGGCCCGGTCAAGGTCGGGATGCAGCTCCATCCCCAAACCCGGTCCGGGCGGAACCGTTATCATCCCGTTCCTGACCTCTGGCAATGCCGTGACCAGATCGCGGTACCACGTGCGGTAAAAGGCGCGCACGCTTTCCTGCACCAGCGCGTTCGGGGCGTTCAGCGACAGATGCGTGCTGGCGCACAGCACGACCGGCCCCGTGCAGTCATGCGGGGCCACCGGCAGGTGCCAGGCCTCGGCCATCGAGGCAATCTTGCGCGCTTCGGACAGTCCGCCGCACCACGACAGGTCAAGCATCACCACGCCTGCCGCCCCGGTTTCGAGAAGGTCGCGAAAACCCCAGCGGGTAGCCAGCGTCTCGGACGCCGAGATCGGCGCAGGCGACTGCGCGGCATAGCGCGTCAGGCTGGAAAGACTGTCCATCTTGATCGGGTCTTCATGCCAGAAGGTCTGATAGGGTGCCAGCGCTTTGGCGATCTGCATTGCGGGCAAAAGCTGCCACATCGAATGGAATTCGACGATGATGTCGATCCGGTCACCTACGGCAGCCCGTATTCTTTCAAACGGTTCAAGCCCTTTGCGCAGATCGGGACCCGAAATGTACTGACCGCGCGTGGCCTCGGCCATCCGGTCAAAGGGCCAGATCTTCATCGCCGTGATCCCCTCTTCCAGCAGGGAATGGGCCAGTTCATCGGCACAGGTCAGGAAACCGTTCAGATCATCATAGTCAGCACCGGCACCGATGCCGTAATTGGCCGTAACCTGCCCCGAGGTCTTCCTGACATATTCCGTCCCGGCGCAGGTGTTGTAGGTGCGGATCTCGCGCCGCGTGAATCCGCCAAGCAACTGCGCAATCGGCTGGTTCATCGCCTTGCCGAACAGATCCCACAAGGCGATGTCAAAGGCCGAATTGCCCCGCATCTCGGCCCCCGAGGACCGGAACCCCAGATAGCCCACCAGATCGGCGGCCAGACGGTCAATCTCGAACGGGTCACGGCCCAGCACGCGGGGGGCGATGTATTCATGGACATGCGCCTCTGCCGTGGCAGCGCCGAAGAAGGTTTCGCCCAGCCCCGTGATCCCTTCATCCGTATGAACACACAGCCACAACAGGTTTGGCCGTTCGGCAATGCGGATGGTTTCAATGGCGGTGATCTTCATGACAGCCCGGCGGTCAGCAAGGCCCGGACACTTTCGTCGAAATGCAGTGACATCGCCGTTGTCGCCTTTTCCGGGTCGCCGGCGGCGACGGCCCGGGCAATTTCGGCATGGGTTTCAACCATCAGATCGCGCGACTCCCGGGTCTGGCGGCTTTTCCAGCCGACCGGCCAGGTCTGGCGGGTGATGCCCTGAAACGCGCCGATCAGCAGGGAATAGACCGGGTTCCGCGATGCGCGGGCCAGGGCGGTGTGAAAGGCCAGGTCATGCTCCATCAGCGCGGCCGGATCGGTGGCGCTGCCCCGCATCCTTTCGGCAAGTTCCACAATCTCGGCCGCCTGGGCATCGCTGCGACGGATCGCAGCCAGCGTGACGATCCGCGTTTCGATGGTGCGGCGCACATCGTAGATCTGCTGGATGTTGATCTGGTCGGTATGGACACCGTGCTCGATCATCAGCGACATGGCGCCATGGTCGATCTGCGCCACGGTCGCGCGTTTGCCGGTCGCCAGTTCGATGATCCGCATTGCCGCCAGGGACCGGAATGCCTCGCGCACCACGGTTCGCGACACGTTCAGCTCTTTCGACAACAGCGCCTCGGACGGAAGCTTGTCACCCGGCATCAGGTCTTTCTCGCGGATATGCCGCGAGATCGCCCCGATGGCATCTCCGACCAGGCCCAGGCTGCCGACGTGTTTCAAATCACCGCCCCCAAACCTGTATGACAGGTTCTGCTTGAATTGCGTGTATCTCTTGCCCATCCTGCCTGTCAACGGATTCTCAAGGGGAAGACAGATGGACGCCAGACTGGTCCTTGCGGCCTGCGATATCGTGGGGGAAAGCGCCCTGTGGGACGATCAGCGCCAGCGGCTTGTCTGGGTTGATATCATCGGCCGGCGCATTCATGCGTTTGATCCCGTGACAGGGCAGCATCAGCTTTGGCCGGTGAAGGGCCGGCCGACATCGATCGGATTGCGCAGCGACGGCGGGGCCATTGTGGGGATGGAACGCAGCATCTGCCTGTGGGACTGGAAGGACGAGCCTGTTCCCGTGGTTGAAATCGAGCCTGACCGCCCGGACAACCGCCTGAACGAAGGGGCGGTTGGCCCGGACGGCGCGTTCTGGGTTGGCACCATGTTCAACAACATCAACGGGGATGACAGCCCGCGCGCGATCCCGCAGGCAACCGGCAGCATCTATCGCTGCCTGCCGGATGGACGGGTGATGCGGGTGACCGATGACCTGTTCGGCATCACGAACACGATGGTCTTTCCCCGCTCCGGCGGGTTGTTGACAGCCGACACGCTGGCCAACACGATCTATGCCTACCGGATTGGCGACGACGGCATGCTTTACCAGGGCAAGACCCTGCAATCCGGCTTTCCGCGCGGCCTTCCCGACGGATCCTGTCTTGACGCCGACGGCAGAGTGTGGACGGCCCGTGTGGCAGGCGGCGCTTGCCTGACCTGTACCGCCCCGGACGGAACAGTCGAGACGATCATCGAGCTTCCCTGCTCGTGGCCGACCAGTTGCTGCTTTGGCGGCGCGACCCTGTCCACGCTTTTCGTCACCTCGGCCCGGTTCACCATGACGCCCGAACACCTGGCCGCCAACCCGCAGGAAGGGGCGCTTTTCGCCGTTGATCCCGGCGTTTGTGGCATGCCGGCCTGCCGGTTCGGACAGACATCCTGAAGCCCGTCGATCTGCGCCCCGCCCCGGTTACGCTATCGCCAAAGGCCCCCTGCACCGCGCCACGGGGGCTTATGGGGGATGTTTCCTCCGCTCGGCTGGCAAGGTTGGCTGTGACCATGGTGTCCCGGGCCTTGGCAGAATGGGCGGTGGCGCGGCTTTGGCCGAAGCCCTGATCCTGGGTCTGACGCCCCCGTCTTCCGGGCCATGACCCGCTGCAACCGGCGCGGGTTCACTGTCGTGCCGCCTTGACCATGCGCCCCTTCCGCGCGGGCGGCCCGAAAGCCATCGCTTCCGTCACCTTTTGCGATCAGGCCGAAGTCCGGGCAAAGGGCCGTGGCCATGAGGCGAAGAAACGCAGGGGCTTCCTGCGCGCCATCCGCCGGTCACAGGCCCGCCCCCAGCATGCTCCGGATAGCCAGGCAGTTGCTGAGCGAGGTTGCAAGAACGTCAATTGTGCCTGTCCGCAAGGCACCGAGAATCGCCATCGCCTTGCTTGGCTCGGACGCGATTGCAACCGTGGTGGAAATTCGCTGAAGGTCCTCGCGCGTCAGCCCGATGACCCGTCCCCCAAGGGCATCATTGCAGGGGGTGCCGCCCGCATCGAAAAAGTCGTACCCCATCAGATCGCCGACCACCTTCGCGTCCTGCGCCTTCTGCAGTTCCTCGCGCGAAAACCAGCCCATGCGCGCCATGTGGCTGTCCGGGCCGAGATCGCCGATGCCAACCAGCGCGAAGTCGGCGCTGCGTGCAAGGTTCAGGGTGCGGCGTACCGTGGCATTGCGCATCAGGCTTTCGCGCAGGTCGGCCTCGGGGACATAGGCCGGGGCATAAAGGGTGACGGCATTGCCGCCGAAGCGGCGGGCGAGGTTCCGGCAGATATGGTCGGCGTTGCCTTCGGAACCGGCCTCGGCGGCACCGCCGCTGCCGGACACGAAGGTCAGCGACTGAAAGGTGCGTGACGCCTGATTTTCGGCAACGGCCGCAACATTGCGGCCCATCCCGACGGCGACGATCAGGTTTTCGCGCAGATTGGATTCAAGAAAGTGGGTGACCGTCATCGCCACATTGCGCCGCTGCTGGTCGGGGGACTGCGATCCGGGCGCGATCAGCAGGTGCTTCAGCCCGAAACGGTCGCACAGGTCGCGTTCCAGTTCGCGCGTCTGCGAGGAATGAAACCGCACACGGATCTCGACAAGGCCGGCCTCCTGTGCCTCCCTGATCATCCGGTTGACCTTCATGCGCGAAAGGTCAAGCGCCCGTGCAATGCCGTCCTGCGTCTCGCCTTCGATGTAGTAACGCCGGGCAATCTCGGCAAGAAGACCATACTCCGGCGTTTCCAGCCGGGTCACATCTGAACTGCCGGGCGCGGGCAAGCAGCGGTTCCTTATGCGTCAGGGTGCCCGGCTTTGGGCTTTTTCGTATTCAAGAATCCTGTCAACCTTCGGGCCGGACCGGCCATGTTCAAACGATGACCCAAGGAAGGATGAAACGACGCTTCTTGCAAGCTCTGGCCCGATCACACGCGCACCGAGGCAGATAATCTGGGCGTCGTTGCTCTTTTGGGCGCGCTCGGCCGAATAACTGTCATGCGCCTGGGCCGCGCGGATGCCGCGCACCTTGTTGGCGCTGATGCAGACGCCAATTCCCGTGCCGCAGATCAGGACCGCCCGCTCGTGCTCGCCTTGCGCGACAGCCGTTGCCACAGCAAAGGCGATGTCGGGATAAAGCGCGGTTTCGCCTGCCCGGACGCCAAAATCGGTGACGCTGTGCCCAAGCGCGGCGATGTGTGCCCTGAGCAGCTCCTTCAGGTCAAAACCTGCCTCGTCACAGCCGATCGCAACCCGCATGTGCGCCTCCCTTGTTGCCGTTCATTTGAACGCCTGCTGTGCAATTGTCAACCGGCTTGCGGCAATGCCTGCCGAACAGCGGACCTGCGCCCCTGCGGGTGATCGGGCGAAAAGGCCAAATCACAGGACGCGGCTGCGCATTGGCCCGCCAGCCAAGGGCAACGGGGGCAAAAGGACTCGCTTGACACCGTCTTGCAGGCGCGCAGATAGTGTGCAAAAGTTTACAGGGGGAAGCGATGCAGCCGAAGCTGCTGGAAGTCGGGGGGGTGACCAAGTCGTTCGGCGGCGTCACGGCCCTGTCGAACGGCCGTTTCGCGCTTGAACGCGGCTCGGTGCATGCGCTTTGCGGGGGCAACGGTGCCGGCAAATCCACCCTTCTGTCCATCGTCATGGGCATTCAGGCCCGCGACTCGGGCATCATCAGGCGAAACGGGGCCGAGGTGAACTTCCGCAGCCCGCGTGAGGCGCTTGCGGCCGGCATCTCGATCATCGAGCAGGAGCTGAGCCCGGTTCCGGCAATGTCGGTGGCCGAGAACATCTTTCTGGGACGCGAGCCGCTGGCCGGATTCGGCCGGATCGACTTTCGCAGCATGAACAGCATGGCGCAGTCCCTGCTGGATGACTTGCACTTCGACATTGATGCGCGAACGCTGATGATGAACCTGAGCGTCGCCAAGCTGCAACTGGTCGAGATTGCCAAGGCGCTGAGCTATGACGCCGAAATCATCATCATGGACGAGCCGACCTCGGCGCTGGGCGAGGCAGAGGCGGATCAGCTTTTCGCGGCCATCCGGACACTGAAGCTCAAGGGCAAGGGGATCATCTACGTCAGCCACCGGCTTTCCGAGATTTTTCAGATCGCAGACACGTTCACCGTGTTCCGGGACGGGGCCTTTGTGGACAGTGGCAGCATGGCGACCGTCAGCCGCGAGCAGTTGATCCAGATGATCGTCGGCCGCCCGCTGAAAGAGGAATTCATCAAGACGAACACGCCGGGTGACGAAACGCTGCTGTCCGTTCGCGGCCTCAATTCGACCAACCGGGTCCGAAACGTCAGCTTCGAGGTGCGCCGTGGCGAAATTCTGGCGATCTTCGGTCTGATGGGGTCGGGGCGCAGCGAGATATTCGAGCGTCTCTTCGGGCTGGTCGGGGACCGGGGGGGCGAGGTTGTGCTGGATGGCCGCCGGATTTCCGTCTCTTCTCCCGCAGAGGCTATCGGGCTCGGCCTGGCTTACGTGACCGAAGACCGCAAGGGCAGCGGCCTTGTCCTGTCGGCAAGCGTGCGCGACAACATCTGCATGGCCCATCTTCCCTTTCTGGGCGTGGGTCCGGTCATGAGCGGACGCCGCGAAAGCCAGTCGGCGCGCGACATGATCGAAAAGTTCCGCATCAAGACGGCAAGCGACCGGCTGGAAGTGGCGGGATTGTCGGGGGGAAACCAGCAGAAGGTGGTCCTCGGCAAATGGTTCCTGACCGCGCCGAAGGTGCTGTTGCTGGACGAACCGACGCGGGGTGTCGACGTTGGCGCCAAGCGGGAAATCTACCGCGTGATGTCTGACTTCGCCTCGGCCGGCGGGGCGGTGATCCTGATCTCGTCCGAAACGGATGAGGTTGTGGGTATGGCTGACCGCGCCGTCGTCATGCGGGACGGGCGGATATCCGGAGAGCTGTCGCGCACCGAACTGTCGGCCGACCGGCTGGTACATCTGGCGGCGTGAAGACCGGACGTGGAGAGGAACGACGTGATGGAAGCAAAGCAGACCATTGCACCGGGCACCGAGGCACGCGGTGGGGGCCTGAGGCGCCGTCTTGCCGTCTACGGCCAGAAATACGGCATTCTGGTTGCTTTGGTCCTGGTCTGCCTCGTGCTTGCGGTGGTGAATGAGTACTTCCTGACGGCACGCAACATCACCAACGTCCTGCGCCAGACGTCGATCAACGGCATTCTGGCGGTCGGGATGACCTTCGTGATCCTGACCCGCGGCATCGACCTGTCGGTGGGATCGGTGGTGGCCCTGGCCGGGATCGTCGCGGCTTCGCTGGCCACCACCTCGTCGACTGCGGGGGTTGCGGGCGGACCCTACCCTGCGCTGCTTGCGATTGCCGTCGGGCTTTCGGTCGGCATGGCCTGTGGTGCCGTCTCTGGTGTTGTGGTGTCGCGCTTTGCCGTCCCGGCCTTCGTCGCCACCCTGGGAATGCTGTCGGCTGCCCGTGGCCTGACGCTGCTTTACGGCGGGGGCAGGCCGGTTCCCGAACTGACGCCCGGGTTCCGCGTCATCGGTACGGGCGAGATTGCGGGCATTCCCGTGCTGGTGATCATCTTTGCCGTGGTGTTTCTGATTGCCTGGTGGGTCCTGTCCGCCACCCGCTTCGGTCGGCATGTCTATGCCGCAGGCGGCAACCCCCATGCCGCTGTCGTGTCCGGCATCAACGTGCGCCGCATCCGGTTTCTGGTCTATGTGATCTCGGGCGGCCTTGCGGGCCTTGCCGGCATGATGCTGGCGGCGCGGACCGGGTCCGCCCTGCCGCAGGCCGGGATTGCCTACGAGCTTGATGCGATTGCGGCGGTCGTGATCGGCGGCACCAGCCTTGCCGGCGGTGTCGGCCGCGTGACCGGAACGCTGATCGGCGCGCTGCTGATCAGCGTCGTCAACAACGGCCTCGATCTGATGGGGGTCGAATCCTACTACCAGCAGGTCATCAAGGGCGTGCTGATTGTTGCCGCAGTGATGCTCGACCAGGCGCGTCATCGCCGCGAGTGACCCTGCCGTGACCCGTTCAACCAACGACCCGTGCAACCAATGAAAGGGAGGAGCACATAATGAAGAAGACCCTGTTTGCCATTCTGGCAACCACTGCGCTGACGATGCCCGCGATGGCCCAGGACAAACCGAAGATCGGGGCCGCCGTCTATGGCCTGAACGCCGAGTTCATGCAGATCTGGTCGGCGGCACTGGAAGACCACCCTGCCGTGAAAGAGGGCCTTGTCGAACTGACGATCTTCGACGGGCGCTATGACGCGCTTGTCCAGCAAGAGCAGTTCGACACCATGATCGCCCAGGATTTCGATGCGATCATCTTCGTGCCGATCGATATCGAGGCCGGTGCCGCTGCGGTCGATGCCGCCGCTGCCGCAGGGATTCCGGTGGTCGGTTCCAACACCCGCGTCAACAGCGACAAGCTGAAGTCCTATGTCGGCTCTGACGATGTCAAGTCCGGCTACATGGAGGCCAAGTACGTTCTGGACAAGATCGGCTGCAAGGGCGAGGTCGTCATCATCGAAGGCCCGATCGGTCAGTCGGCCCAGATCAGCCGGCTTGAGGGCAACCTGAAGGCCCTTGCCGAATGCCCCGACGTGAAGGTCATCGAACAGCAGACTGCGAACTGGTCCCGTGCCGAGGCGCAGACCCTGATGGAGAACTGGCTGACCGCGCATCCCGACACGATCGACGGCATCATCGGCCAGAACGACGAGATGGCCCTGGGGGCAATCGAAGCAATCAAGGCCGCCGGCCTGAACGTGACCGATTTCGCAATCGCCGGTATCGACGGGATCACCGATGCCCTTCTTGCGGTGAAGGCCGGAGACATGGCGTCGATCCTGCAGGATGCGCGCGCTCAGGCCCAGGGCGCGCTGGATGTCGCCATCAAGTCGGTGAAGCCCGACTACGAGCCGATGTCGGACATCTGGACGACCTATTCCGACATGCCGTGGAACGGCGGGACAGATGCCGAATACAGCGTGCCGTGGACGCCCGTCACGGCAGAAAACGTCGACGCCCTGCTTGCCCTGCGCAAGTAATCCGGGTGTGACAGCAAAGCGGGACGGCCCGGGCCGTCCCGCGCCAAACTGACCGGCCGCAGGTGCCGTGGCCGGAAAATAACAGGAACACACAAGGCAATGACCGGGACAAAGCTGAATTTCGATTTTCCGATTGCCGGAAAGACCGCCATCGTGACCGGAGGTGCATCGGGCATCGGGGCCGCCATCGTCGCCGCATTTGCGGCCAAGGGTGTGCGCGTTGCCGTGCTTGACCTGAACGCAGGGGCCGCCGCCGACGCGGCCGCGCGGCATCCCGGTGCCATGTCTGCCGCCTGCAACGTGGCGGACCCGGCCAGCGTCGAGACTGCCGTTGCCGCAGTGGGGCGCGACTTCGGGCGGATCGACATTCTGGTGAATTCCGCCGGTATCGTCGATCTGGCACCGGCCGGGGAGATCAGCCTGACGGCATGGCAAAGAACCCTGGACATCAACCTGACCGGCAGCTTTCTGGTGGCGCAGGCGGTCGGGCGGCGCATGATTGCTTCGGGTGGCGGTGCCATCATCAACATGGCATCGCAGGCCGGATCGGTCGCCATTGACGGCCACGTCGCCTATTGCGCGTCGAAGTTCGGGGTGATTGGGCTGACAAAGACCCTGGCGCTGGAATGGGGCCGCCACGGCATCACCGTGAATTCGATCTCGCCCACGGTGGTCCTGACGGAACTGGGCAAGAAGGCGTGGGAAGGCCCCAAGGGCGACGCGATGAAGGCGCAGATCCCGATGGGGCGCTTTGCCGAACCCGGGGAAATTGCAGCGGCGGCGGTGTTCCTTGCCTCACCGGGCGCAAGAATGATCAACGGTGCCGACCTTCTTGTCGATGGCGGCTTCACCGTCAGATAACTCGCACAGGGGAACGACATGCAGAGATTCATCAACAACCCGGACGACATTGTTGACGAAACGGTGCGCGGCTTTGTGCGCGCGCATTCCGGCCGGGTGCGCCTGGACCCCGGCAACGCGCGTGTCGTCGTGGCGCGCGAGGCGCCCGTCAGGGGCAAGGTCGGCATCGTAACCGGGGGTGGTTCCGGCCACGAGCCGGCCTTTATCGGCTATACCGGTCGGGCCATGGTCGATGCGGTTGCCGTCGGGGAACTTTTTTCCTCGCCGACGGCGAAAAGCTTTCACGATGCCATCCGCGCGGCCGATGGCGGCGCAGGGGTGGCGGTGCTCTACGGCAACTATGCCGGCGACAACATGAATGTGAAGATGGCGGCCCGCATGGCCGCCAAACAGGGGATCACCGTCGCCACGGTCGTCGCCAACGATGATGTCTGCTCGGCCCCCCTGACGGAACGCGAGAAACGCCGGGGGGTCGCGGGCGAGATCTTGATGTGGAAGATCGGCGGCGCCAAGGCCGCCGCAGGGGCAAGCCTGGACGAGGTGATCGCCACGGCGCAAAGGGCGATCGACAACTGCCGCTCGGTCGGTGTCGGCCTTGGGCCATGCACCCTGCCCGCCGCCGGCAAGCCGAACTTCGAGATCAGGGCCGGTACGATGGAGGTTGGCATCGGCCACCACGGCGAACCCGGGGCACGGGTGGAACCGCTGACATCCGCGAATGGGGTGGCTGATGACATGGTGGCGCTGGTGCTGGCCGACCACGCACTGCCGGCCGGAACCGAGGTGGCGGTGCTGGTATCCGGTCTTGGGGCGACGCCGGTCAACGAACTTTACGTGCTTTATGACCGCATGGCAGACCGGATCGAGGCTGCGGGCCTGAAGATTGATCGCGGGCTTGTCGGGAACTACTTCACGTCGCTGGAAATGGTCGGGGCGACGCTGACCGTGATGGCGCTTGACGCCGAACTGAAGGCGCTTCTCGATGCGCCAACCGATGTGCCGGGCTTGTGATGGGGGGCGGGGTGACAACGCTGAAGAACGCCGGTGCTGCCGGGATTCTGTGCGAGGTCGCCGATGTGATCGTGGCGAACAAGGCCTATCTCAGCGAGATTGACGGCAAGATCGGCGATGGTGACCACGGCTTCAACATGGCCAAGGGCTTTGGCCGCGCGAAAGACCGGATCGACGGGGCGTCCGGGACGCTGGACAGCGCGATGCGCACCCTGTCGGACATCCTGATGTCCGAGATCGGCGGGTCAATGGGGCCACTCTACGGCATGATGTTTTCGGATATGGCCGATGCGCTGGACGGTGCCGCCGAAATCGATGCCGCCCTGTTCGGGCGCATGATCCGCGCCGGGCTGGAAGGTGTTCAGGCCATCGGATCGGCCAGGGTCGGGGACAAGACCCTGCTCGATACCCTTGTGCCGGCGGTCGAAACCTATGAGGCGGCGCTGGCGGACGGGGACGGCTGGCCGCAGGCCCTGGGCCGGATGAAGGCGGCGGCGGAAGCCGGCCGCGACAGCACGCGCGACATGGTGGCGAAGATGGGCCGCTCCAGCCGTCTTGGCGAAAGGTCGCGCGGTGTTCTTGATGCCGGTGCAACATCTTGCTGCCTTATCCTTGCCGCCTTTGCAGACGGGACAGATCGCCGCATCGCCCGCTGACGTCAGAAGACCGGCCCTTGGCGATGGCCAGTGGTCAGGACCGGAACCGGCGCACAGACGCACGCCGGACCTGCGGTGCCATGACCGGAACCAGGCATCTGCGGCCTGCGGACGGCAGGATCGTTCCGCAGCACCGATTTGCAAGGCCACCCGTTGAAAGGGGGTTCGGGATGAAGGCTTGCCCCCCCGAACTGCCCGAAGCGCGCCCTGCTTAAGGACGGCACCGGGCAGGATGTGCCGGCTTGCATGGGCTTTCCCGCCGCCCGCCGCGCCAGGCTGCATTGAACCAACCCCATCACGCGCCCCAAGGGCGAGATCAAGCGCCGCACCGGGGCCTTTGGCATCTTTCCCGACGGGCACGCCATCACCCCCCGGCGCGCCCGCTGCACAACCCCTGAACCCATGGCACCCGTCCGCGTTCGTCAGGAAATGGCTCCCCCGGACCAATTTCTGCCCTTCCACACTCCCGCCGTCATGCGCCCGGCAGTCCCCTGCGCATGACCGGCCCCGACAGGTCCGGGACACGGTGGGCACCTGGGGCTGCACCACGCCATGGGACAGGATCCCGCGCCCCGACTTGCCGCAGATCAAATCCGGCAGGAAAGATGCGGCGCGCGAGGAATTTCAAACGCACAGAGCACACCATCGCCCCGAACCCGCACTAGAGCGTGTTGCGACCATTCCGATTCGGGATTCCCATGAGGTTTGATTTGTGATTCCCTCTGCCTATGGCAGATGTTGGGGGTCATGTATGGGCAAGCCACTTCCTATGGAACTTCGTCAGCGCGTCGTTGATTTCGT
>JADCEL010000011.1 GCA_020250125.1 Rhodobacter sp. | reverse complement strand
CCAGTACGAAACCCTTGACGAACACGGATACTGGCCGGGGGCTTTGGCCCCCGGCTGGGCAAGGATCAGCGTGGCGCTGTGGCAGGGACGATGGCCCCTGCCATTGCAGCGGGGGCAGCGCTTTCGTCACTGCGGGCGGGAACAGGAAACGCGACCCGCGTTTCCCCCGCCCCTGCGCGACGGTGCCCCGCAGACCGGTGGGTCCAGGCACCACGAAAGGCCTGCGCCCGACCCGGCGGGTGCGAAGCGCCCGCCAGGGGCGGGTCGGGCGCTGGCCGGGGGGCTTTGGGCCCCCCGGCGGGACAAGGACCGGCCTTGCGCTGTGGCAAAGGCGATGGCCTTTGCCAATCAAGCAGCGATGGTGCAATCGCCCGTCCCGGCGGGACCGCGAAACGCGACCCGCGTTTCCCCCGCCGGCACGGGACGGTGCCCTTGCGACCGGCACCTCATCACCACCCTGTTCAGTCTTGCCGGACCTGCGGAAGTGTCCTGCGGCGGGCAGGTCACTGCCCGCCCCGGGTCCAGCCCCTGCCCCGGTCCCCGAACATCTCATACCCCGTCGCGGTGACCGCCAAGGTATCCTCCAGCTTCAGGAACCCCCGTGTGGGGTGCAGCATCGTTGTTTCCACCGACAGGACCATGCCCTCTTCCAGCGGGCGGGCCGCATCGACCCCCTCATAGGCGACGGGATGGTTCGTCATCAGGAACGGCACCTCGTGGCTGATCAGGCCCATGCCATGGGCAAAGAAATCGGTGAACGCCGCCGAAGGCTGTGCCTTCAGCGCCGCCTCTCCGGCGGCAATCAGGTCCCCGCCCGGCACGCCCGGCGCGACCTTGGCAAAGGCGGCCTGCTGGACGGTCTCGATCCCGGCCAGAAGATCGACCAGTTCCGGATCCGGCTCGCCCAGCACGGCCATGCGGCACAGATCGCCGATATAGCCGCGATAATTGCCGCCCGAATCCATCGACATCACCTCGCCCGGCTGCCAGGCCTGCTGCGATCCCGCCCGGTTGTGGCTGGCCCCCAGCGTCAGCAGGCAATAGTCGAAATGCAGGCCGCGCTGCGTTTCCTGGCGGCGCAATTCCTCGATGATGCGGTGCTTGGTCCAGCCCTCGCCTGCCGCCGCCATGGTGGTCCCCATCGCATCGGTGATCAGCTCGGACGCCTGCCGCAGCAGGTCCAGCTCTGCCGGGGTCTTGATCGCCCGCATCTGTTCCAGCATGCCCGTCGCATCCGCCAGCCGGTCCGCCCCCAGCGCCCCCGCCAGCACCTGCCAGGCATCGACCGGCAGGAAGCCCGGCTCGATCCCGATCCGCCCCCGCGCCGCACCGATCTTTTTCAGATGAGCCGCCGCCGCCTCTGCCGCGTCCACGCTGCCCCAGCAAACCGGCAGGACGGTGGGTGTCCAGAACGGATGGTTGGCATGTTCGGCGCCTTCCATCCTGTTGCCGATATAGGCGGCCGTATCGGCCCCGCCGCGCCGGTACACCACAACCGGCAGATAGCGGCTGTGCCCGATGGCATCCATCGCGCTGAAGAAGATGAACCGGTATCCGCCCAGCAGATACTGCACATTGTGCCGGGAGGTGACGACCAGCGCCTCCAGCCCCGCCGCGTCCATCAGGCGGTCGATCCGCGCCAGGTCCGGCGCGGGATAGGCGGCGGGGCGGGACTGCGGCATATCCATGGGTGTCAACCTTCCTCTGTGTCAGTCAGGCCGGGGCATCCGGCCTGTGTCGTCGGGCACGTCCAGATGCTGCGCCGGGGCATCCGGCTGCCTGCCTTCGATCACATCCATGACCGCACGCGCCAGAAAGGTGCCGGCCCGGCTGACATCCTCGTTCAGGACGATCATCTCACGGCGAAACAGATTCAGAAAGCGGATCGCTTCCTTGGCGGCCAGGTCAAACTCTGCGCCGATCCGCAGCCCACAGCCCTCGGCCCCGGCAACCGATGCCATCGCCGCCGTGGGGGAGCCGACGACAAGCCCGTCGGGACGCTCTGCCCCGGCGAAGCGGGCGGCAACCATATCCTCGATCTCCCTGGCAGATGAATCGCTGGTCACGCCGGAAAAGACCCCGGCCCTCAGGCCAAGGCGCTGCGCCTCGTCCAGAAACCCGGTGGTCATGTGGGCGGCATAGGACTGTGCGGGCGGCGGGGCGATCAGCGCCAGGTGCCTGCGCCCGCGCGCGGCCAGGGCCCGCACCGCGACCCGGGCGAAGGCCTCGTTGTCATAATCGAAATAGGGATGCGCCAGCCCCATTTCGGTCCGGCCATGCGTGGCAAAAGGAAACCCCCGCGCCTGCATGTAGCGCACCCTGGGATCGCCCGGCTCTGTCTGGTTGATGATCACCCCGTCGGCAGAGCCGGTTTCGACGATGTAGCGGATCGGCGTCATCGGGTCTTCGCCAGGTGCAAAGGGCATCACGATCATGTGGTAGGGCGACCCCTTCAGCGCCGCTGACACCGAATAGATCAGCCGCGAGGTGTGGTTCATGACATCTTCCTGGGTCGACAGGACCAGGGCGATCACATTGGTCTTGCCCGTCCGCAGGCGCACCCCCGCCCGGTTCGGACGGTAACCCACGCGCGCCGCCTCGTCACGCACGCGCCGCTTGGTGTCTTCGCCGATATCGGCGGCATCCTTGAGCGCACGCGACACGGTTGCAATCGACAGGCCGGTCAGCGCCGCGATGGTCTTCAGCGTCGGGCGGTCCCCGGTATGCATATCTGGCACCGAATCATCCATTGCCCCACCCGGGACTGCGCCTTGCCTGCCGCAGCGTCACCCAACTGGCGTACCACCCGTCGCCGGGCGGAAAAAGACCAGTCGTGCCCGTCAGTTGCGGTCTTGCGCGGGACGGTGTGGATGCGCGGGAAAGGGCTTCGGGCGGGGTCAAGCGGCCTCCTGATATCAGCCGGATTCTTGCCAATCAATCGCCCTGAAAAGCAGCACGACAAGCGAAAAGATGGGCTTGATTGAAAAAACTATAACGTTATAGGATCGGACTATAACGATAAAGTAGGGGAGGACTGCGATGAAATCGATGAACCTTGCGCTGGGGCTTCTGGCCTCGGTTGCGCTGCCTTCGGTTGCCCTGGCGACCGATCTTGAAGTGACGCATTGGTGGACCTCGGGCGGGGAAGCCGCGGCGGTGGCCGAACTTGCAACGGCCTTCGACGCCACCGGCAACAAATGGGTGGATGGTGCCATCGCCGGCTCGGGTGACACTGCCCGGCCCATCATGATCAGCCGGATCACCGGCGGCGACCCTATGGGGGCCACGCAGTTCAACCATGGCCGTCAGGCGCAGGAGCTGGTCGAAGCCGGGCTGTTCCGCGATCTGACGGATGTTGCGACCAGGGAAAACTGGGCGGCACTGGTGAACCCGCCGACCCTGCTGGAAAACTGCACGCTGGACGGCAAGATTTACTGCGTGCCGGTCAACATCCATTCCTGGCAGTGGCTGTGGCTGTCGAACGGTGCCTTCGAGAAGGCAGGTGTCGCCGTTCCGGCCAACTGGAATGAATTCGTGGCCGCAGCCCCCGCGCTGGAAGCGGCCGGCATCACGCCGCTGGCGATGGGCAAGCAGCCCTGGCAGCAGGCTGGGGCCTTCAACGTGCTGATGGTGGGCGTCGGCGGATCGGACCTGTTCCTGAAAGTCTACAAGGACAAGGACGCAGCCTTTGCGGCGGGTCCGGAAGTGGCCGCCGTGTTCAAGGCCGCGGATGATGCGCGCAAGATGGCGGCCAAATCCAATGTGCAGAACTGGAACGAAGCCACGTCCATGGTGATCAATGCCACAGCCGGCGGCCAGATCATGGGGGACTGGGCGCAGGGCGAGTTTCAGGTGGCCGGCCAGACAGCCGGCAAGGAATACACCTGCCTGCCCGGCCTTGGCCTGAACGAGGTGATCTCGACGGGGGGCGATGCCTTCTACTTCCCCAAGCTGGATGATCCGGAAAAGTCGGCCGCTCAGGATGTTCTGGCCTCGGTGATGATGGCGCCGGCAACACAGGTTGCCTTCAACCTGAAGAAAGGCTCCTTGCCGGTGCGGGGCGACGTGGACCTGTCGACGGCCAATGACTGCATGCAGAAGGGTCTGAAGATATTGGCCGAAGGTCACGTGATCCAAAGCTCGGACGAGTTGATGGACCCCGACAGCATCACCCAGATCAACGACCTGTTCGCCACCTTCTTCAGCGACATGTCAATGACGCCGGAAGATGCGCAAAAGCAGTTCGCTGCCCTGGTCGGCAGCGCGCAGTAACGCACCTGCTGCCAAAGGACCGGCCCTGACCACCGGGGCCGGTCCTTTCCTTCCGATATCCCGGCATCGCAGGAAGACCATTGTATGGCAGACCAAGTCCGCCCCAGCCGCCTGTTCAAGAACCTTAACGCCAAGATCGCTTCGATCCCGATGATCCTGACCGCCGTGGTGGTCTTTCTGGGCGGCACGGCCTGGACCATCCTTTACTCCTTCACCGACTCAAAGCTGCTGCCCCGGCTGCGCTTTGTCGGGCTGGACCAGTATGAGCGGCTTTGGTCCGCCCCGCGCTGGCTGATCTCGATCGAAAACCTGGCCGTTTACGGCGTTCTGGCACTGATCTTCAGCTTCGGCATCGGCTTCATGCTGGCCGCCCTGCTGGATCAGAAGATCCGGTTCGAGGACGCGTTCCGCACCATCTTCCTGTATCCCTTTGCCCTGTCCTTTGTCGTGACCGGCCTTGTCTGGCAATGGATCCTGAACCCTGATTTCGGCGTCCAGCACATTGTGCGCAGCCTCGGGTGGAGCAGTTTCACCTTCGATCCACTGTATAACGCCGATATCGTGATCTATGGCCTGCTGTTCGCCGGGCTGTGGCAGGGTACGGGTCTGGTGATGTGCCTGATGCTGGCGGGCCTGCGCGGCATTGATGAGGATGTGTGGAAGGCGGCACGGGTGGACGGCATTCCCACCTGGAAGACCTACCTCTTCATCGTCATCCCGATGATGCGCCCGGTATTCATCACAGCCCTGGTCATCGTCACCTCGGGGATCGTCAAGCTCTATGACCTGGTGGTGGCGATGACGGGGGGCGGGCCGGGACAAGCCTCGGAAGTGCCGGCGAAATACGTCTATGAATTCATGTTCCGCGCCCAGAACCTGGGCCAGGGCTTTGCCGCCTCCACCATGATGCTGGTGACGGTGGCGATCATCCTGATCCCCTGGGCCTATCTGGAATTCGGGGGAAAGCGCCGTGGCTGACCGCCCCCTGCCCGCCAGAACCCCGGCCGCCAGCCGTCTGGCCGAGGGTCCGCGCGGTGCCAGGCCGCGCCCGACGCTGTCGCGGCGCAACATCCTGCTCTATGGCACGCTGACCGTCATTGCGGCCTATTACCTGCTGCCGCTTTACGTGATGGTCGTCACCTCGCTGAAAGGCATGCCGGAAATCCGCCTCGGCAACATCTTTGCCCCGCCGGTCGAGATCACCTTTCAGCCCTGGGTCAAGGCGTGGGCACAGGCCTGCACGGGGCTGAACTGTGACGGGCTGTCGCGCGGCTTCTGGAATTCGGTGCGCATCACCGTGCCATCCGTGATCCTGTCGATCGCCATTGCCAGCGTGAACGGCTATGCGCTGGCGAACTGGCGGTTCAAGGGATCAGAGACCTTCTTTACCATCCTGATCTTCGGGGCCTTCATCCCCTATCAGGTGATGCTGTACCCCATCGTGATCCTGCTGCGTGAAATCGGGCTGTATGGCACGCTGTGGGGCCTGATCCTTGTCCACACCATCTTCGGCATGCCGATCCTGACGCTGCTGTTCCGCAACTACTTCACGTCCGTTCCGGAAGAGCTGTTCAAGGCCGCGCGCGTGGACGGGGCGGGGTTCTGGACGATTTATTTCAAGATCATGGTGCCGATGTCGCTGCCGATCTTCGTGGTCGCCATCATCCTGCAGGTCACCGGCATCTGGAACGACTTCCTGTTCGGCGTGATCTATACCAAGCCCGATACCTACCCGATGACCGTTCAGCTGAACAACATCGTCAATTCGGTGCAGGGGGTAAAGGAATACAACGTCAATATGGCCGCCACCCTGCTGACCGGGCTGGTTCCGCTGGTCATCTACTTCATCTCCGGCAAACTCTTCGTGCGCGGCATCGCCGCGGGCGCCGTCAAGGGCTGATCCCATATGCATTCCGTATCCGTCCGTGACCTGACGCTGAACTTCGGGTCCGTTTCCGTGCTGAAATCGCTGAACCTTGATGTCGAAGAGGGCGAATTCATCGTTCTGCTCGGGCCGTCCGGCTGCGGGAAATCGACGCTGCTGAACTGCATCGCCGGGCTTTTGGACATATCCGACGGGGAGATCTGGATCCGGGACAGGAACGTCACCTGGGCAGAGCCATCCGAGCGCGGCATCGGCATGGTGTTTCAATCCTATGCGCTGTACCCGCAGATGACGGTGCGCGGCAACCTCAGCTTCGGGCTGAAAAACCAGAAACTGCCAAAGGCCGAGATCGAAAAACGCGTCGGCCGGGCGGCAGAGATTCTTCAGATCGGCCCGCTGCTGGACCGCAAGCCGGGGGCGCTGTCCGGCGGGCAGCGCCAGCGGGTGGCGATTGGCCGGGCGCTGGTGCGGGATGCGGATGTCTATCTGTTCGACGAGCCGCTGTCGAACCTGGATGCCAAGCTGCGCTCAGAATTGCGGGTGGAAATCAAGCGGCTGCACAGCCGGCTGAACAACACCATGGTCTATGTGACCCATGACCAGATCGAGGCGCTGACGCTCGCCGACAGGATTGCGGTAATGCGCGGCGGGATCATCCAGCAGCTGGACGCGCCGCAGGTGATCTACAACCGCCCCGCCAACCTCTTCGTCGCCGGGTTCATCGGCAGTCCGTCGATGAACTTCCTGCCGGGCGCGACGGTTGACGGCGGCCGCAGCTTCCGCTGCGGCGATCACACCCTTGATCTGGCGGGGTATGAGGGCGGGGCGGTGCTGGACCGTCCCAGCGCCATCCTGGGGCTGCGGCCGGAACATCTGGACCTGCGCCAAAACCCGGAGCCGGGCCGCAGCCTGCCCGCCGTGGTCGAGATCGACGAGCCGATGGGGGCGGACAGTCTGGTCTGGCTGAAGATGGACCATCGCCAGATTTCCGTGCGCCTGCCGGTGGAGCGCCGGCTGAAACCGGGTATGCAGGTGCATGTGCATGTGGACATGTCCAAGGCATCGCTCTTTGATGCAGCGACCGAACAACGGATCTGACGATGACCGATCTTTCCGGCCTTTGGACGCTTTCGGATGAAAGCGGCGCGCACAGCATCCCCTTCGCGCTGCCGGGGGATGCGATCAGTGCCCTGCACAGCGCCGGGGTGATCGCCGACCCCTACCGGGGGCGCAACGAATACGATGTCCGCTGGGTGGCGGCGCGCGACTGGGTGGCGGTGCGGCGGTTTGACCATGACGGCACCCCCGCCGATCTTGTGGTGGACGGGCTGGATACGGTGGCCGGGATCACGCTGAACGGCCACCCCGTTCTGTCGGCGGCCAATGCCTTTCGCCGGTACCGGGCAGATGCGGCGGGGCTGCGCGCGGGCCAGAACGAAATTCGCATCCTGTTCCGGTCCAACCTGCGGGCGGCAGATGCGTTGCAGGCGGCGCTGCCGTTCCGCGTGCCCTATCACGACGGTAACTGCCCGCTTCCCAATGGCAACATGCTGCGCAAGGTGCAATGCGATTTCGGCTGGGACTGGAACCTGGCGGTGGCCCCCTTTGGCCTTTATGGCCGCATCGCGCTGGTGCCGAAGGGGCCCCGGATTGACGATGTGCGGGTGACCCAGACCCATGCGGATGGTGCGGTGACGCTGCGGGTGGATGTTCACACCGGTTATGAGGACATCCGCGCAACATTCTGTGGTCATGAAGAAAAAGCGCGTTCCAGTGGTGGCATCGCCCGGCTGGTGTTCCGCATCGCGGACCCCGCGTTGTGGTGGCCTGCCGGGCTGGGCGCGCAGGTGCTGCATGATCTGGTGATCACGGCGGGCACCGCCACGGCCAGACGCCGGATCGGGCTGCGCCGCCTTGATCTGGTCAGCCAGGCCGATGCGGCGGGCCGGTCCTTTGGCTTTCGCGTCAATGGCCACATGGTTTTCGCGCGCGGGTCCAACTGGATTCCCGCCGATGCGCTGGCGGGGCGCATCACCCCGGACAAGACCCGCGCCCTGCTGCAATCGGCGGTGGATGCAAACCAGAACATGATCCGCGTCTGGGGCGGCGGGCGGTACGAGCCGGACTGGTTCTATGACCTGTGCGACGAGCTGGGGCTGATGGTCTGGCAGGATTTCATGTTCTCCTGCAACCTTTACCCCTCGACCCCCGCATTTCTGGCCGAGGTGGACGCAGAGGTGCGCGATGTCGTGGCGCGGATCGGCCACCACGCCTGTCTGGCGCTGTGGTGCGGCGACAACGAACTGATCGGCGCGCTGACCTGGTTTCCCGAAAGCCGCAAGGACCGCGACCGCTATCTGGTCAGCTATGACCGGCTGAACCGCACCATCGAGGCGGCGCTGAAGGCGACGGACCCGAATGCCAACTGGTGGCCATCCTCGCCCTCGCCCGGCCCGCTGTCCTTCGGCGACGCCTGGCATGACGACAGCTCGGGCGACATGCATTTCTGGTCGGTCTGGCATGAGGGGCGCGATTTTGACCATTACCGCGATGTGGCACCCCGCTTCTGTTCGGAATTCGGGTTTCAGTCCTACCCCTCGCTGCAGGTGATCCGGCGCTTCGCCGATCCGGCGGATTTCAACATTTCCGCCCCGGTGATCGAAAGCCACCAGAAGAATGCGGGCGGCAATGCCCGGATTGCCGAGACGATGTTCCGCTATTTCCGCTTTCCGGTGGATTTCGGGAACTTCGTCTATCTCAGCCAGGTGCAGCAGGGGCTGGCGATCAAGACCGCCGTCACCCACTGGCGCAGCCTGAAGCCGCATTGCCTGGGCACGCTCTACTGGCAATTGAACGATACCTGGCCGGTCTGTTCCTGGTCCTCGCTCGACCATGGCGGTACCTGGAAGCTTTTGCACCATATGGCGAAAGATTTCTACGCGCCGGTGCTGGTCAGCGCCGTGCCGGTGGCGGGGGGGATCGACCTGCGGGCGGTGAATGACCGGCTGGGGCCTGTGACGCTGACGGTGACCGCCCGCGCGATGGCGATGGACGGAACCGCGCGGAACCTTGGTCAGGCGACCGTCACGGCCAGCCCGGATGCGGCGATGCCGGTGCTGCACCTGCCCGCCGATGCGCTGGGCGCGGACGAGGTTCTGGATTTCGACTGGCAGGAGGCGGGCGGCACCGCTCTCGGCCGCGATATCCATGCGCCGCAGCCGTGGAAGGCCTATGATCTGAAGGCACCAAAGATCATCCACCGCATCTCTGCCGCGCCGGGGGGCTGGGCGATTGATCTGACAACTGGCAACCCGGCGTTCTTTGTGGCGCTGGAGGCAGACCGGCCCGGACGCTTTTCGCACAACGCCTTTGCGCTGCTGCCCGGTCAGGATGCCCGCATCACCTTCATCCCCGAAGCACCGGGTCCCGCCCCGTGCTTCACCCTTCGTGATCTTCATACCGCGACCCATGGCGCGCCCCAACCGCAGGAGCTTTGAATGCTGTCCTATCAGCTTTACTCGTCGCGCAATTTCCCGCCGCTTGGCGACACGCTGGCGATGCTGGCCGGCCTTGGCTATGACGCCGTCGAAGGCTACGGCGCGCTTTATGCCGAAGACGCGCAGGTGGCCGCCCTGACCGCCGCCCTTGGCAACAGCGGCCTTGCCATGCCCACGGGCCATTTCGGACTGGCCCAGCTGGAGGCAGAGCCGGACAAGGTTCTGGCCATTGCGCGCGCCCTTGGCATCGGCCGCATCTATTGCCCCTACCTGATGCCGGACGACCGCCCGACCGATGCCGCAGGCTGGCGGGCCTTCGGCGCGCGCCTGCAGGCTGCGGGCCGGCCCATCCGCGATGCCGGCCTTGGCTTTGGCTGGCACAATCACGATTTCGAACTGCGCCCCCTGCCCGATGGCCAGGTGCCCCAGGACCTGATCTTTGAAGGCGGGCCGGACCTGGAATGGGAAATTGACGCGGCCTGGGTGGTTCGCGGCGGTGCCGACCCGGCCGCCTGGATTGCCAGATATGCCCCCCGCATCACGGCGGCGCATCTGAAGGACATAGCACCTGCCGGTCAGAACGCCGGTGAAGACGGCTGGGCGGATCTGGGCGCAGGCACGGTGCCGTGGACGGCGCTGATGGCCGGACTGCGGCACACACCCTGCGATGTCTTCATCGTGGAACATGACAACCCGTCGGATCATGCGCGCTTTGCCCGCCGGTCCCTTCAGGCGGCAAAGGAGCTTTGACAATGGACACACTCGGCATCGGCATCATCGGATGCGGCAATATCTCCACCACCTATCTCCGGCTGGCCCCGCTGTTTCGCGGGCTGAAGGTGCGGGCGGTGGCCGACCTGAACATGGCGGCGGCCCTGGCCCGCGCGGCGGAATACGGCGTGCAGGCGCAGTCGGTCGACGACCTGCTGGCCAACCCGGCGCTGGACGTGGTGATCAACCTGACCGTTCCGGACGCGCATTTCGCCGTCTCGCAGGCGATCCTGCAGGCGGGCAAGCATGTCTATTCGGAAAAGCCGCTGGCGCTGAGCCTGGCCGACGGGCTGGCGCTGCGCGATCTGGCGGCGGCGCGGGGGCTGCGCGTGGGCTGCGCGCCCGATACCTTTCTGGGCGGTGCCCATCAGCAGGCCCGCGCCCTGATCGACGAAGGGCGGATCGGTACAGTCACGGCCGGAAGTTCTGCCGTGATGAATCACGGGATGGAACACTGGCACCCGAACCCGGATTTCTTCTTTCTGCCGGGCGGCGGGCCGATGCTGGACCTTGGCCCCTATTACATCGCCAATCTGATCAACCTGATCGGGCCGGTGCGCCGCGTTGGCGCGCTGACCTCTTGCGCCAGCGCGACGCGCAGGATCACGTCTGAACCGCGCAGCGGGCAGGACATTCCGGTGAAGACGCCCACGAACATCCACGCCCTGCTGGAATTCGCCACCGGGGCTACCGTGACCCTGTCCACAAGCTGGGATGTCTGGGCACACAAGCGGGTGAACATGGAGCTTTACGGCACCGAAGGCAGCCTGTTCGTGCCTGATCCGAACTTCTTCGGCGGCACGGTGGAATGGGCGGGGCGCGATGGCAGGATCGGGGCGGTTGCGCCCTGGGACCATCCCTTCGGACGGCCCAATCAGGACCATCCCGGCCACGGCCCGCTGGCCAATTACCGCACCGCCGGGCTGGCCGACATGGCGGCGGCCCTGATCGCGGGCCGCGATCAGCGCTGTTCGCTGGACCGCACGCTGCACGGGGTCGAGGTGATGACAGCCGTGCTGCAATCGGGCGCGACCGGGCAGTTCGTGACCCTGCAGACCACCTGCACCCGCCCCGCCGCCCTGGGCCCGGCCGAGGCGCAGGCCCTGCTGGCCTGAGGGGGGCGACGATTTTTCGCAGAAAAATCGCCCCCGTTGGGCCGGGTCAGCCATGATCCGCAACCCGATCCTGCCCGGCTTCAACCAAGGTCCGTCAATCTGCCGGGTCGGGCCGGGCTGCTGCATCGCGACCGGTGCCTTCGGGTGGTCTGCGGGCAAGCAGAGCCATCCTTCGGCTGGTCCGGTCACCTGGCCGCAATCGGGCGCATGACAGCTTCGGCGGCACGGACCCGCCTGGTTCCGGCCCGGTCCGGGTGTTCTTGCCCGGCCAGCGTGCTACATCTTTCCCCGATGACGGAGGCCGCATGCTGCTGACCCTGACCGGTGTGACGAAGACCTATGCCACGGGCGAAGGCCCCCTGACAGTGCTGGACGGGATCGACCTTGCGCTGCAGGCCGGGACCAGCCTTGCCCTGACCGGGGAATCGGGCAGCGGCAAAAGCACGCTGCTGCATCTGGCCGCCGGATTGGACCTGGCCGATGCGGGCCGGGTCGAGCTTGCCGGTGTGAACCTGACAACCGCAGGCGATCCGGTGCGCGCCGGGCTGCGCCGGGGCACGGTGGGGCTGGTGTTCCAGCAGTTCAACCTGATCCCGTCGCTGGATGTGGCGGCCAACCTCGCGTTTCAGGCGCGGCTGGCGGGCCGTCATGACCCCGCCTGGACGGCGCGGCTGGCGCAGGTTCTGGGGCTTTCCGCCCTGCTGGGCCGCTATCCCGAACAGCTGTCGGGCGGCCAGCAGCAACGGGTGGCCATCGGGCGCACCCTGGCCGCGCGCCCGCAGCTGGTGCTGGCCGACGAGCCGACCGGCAATCTGGACGAGGCGACCGGCGACGCGGTGCTGGACCTGATGCTGCGGCTGGTGGCCGATACCGGGGCGGCGCTGCTGATGGTCACGCATTCGCCGCGCCTCGCCGGGCGGCTGGACCGGCGCGTCACCCTGTCTGCCGGGCGGATCACATGAGGGCGGGGTTGTCTGCGCTGCTGTCGCACTGGCTGCGCCATCCGGTGCAGCTGGCGATGCTGATGCTGGGGCTGGCACTGGCGACCGCGCTTTGGTCGGGGGTACAGGCGATCAATGCCGAAGCGCGCGCCAGCTATGACCGCGCCGCCGCAGTGCTGGGGCAGAACCGGATGGAGCGGATCGTGTCACAGGATGGCGGGCCGATTGCGCAGGGCCTTTATGTGGCGCTGCGCCGCGACGGGTGGAAGGTGTCGCCCGTCGTCGAGGGGCGTCTGCCGGCAACGGACCTGCGCCTGTTGGGCATCGATCCGCTGACGCTGCCCGCCGGTGCCGCATCTGTGCCCGTCCGCACCGGGGCCGATCTTGCAGATTTCCTGTCCGGCGGCGGGCAGCTTTATCTCAATCCCGAAACGGCGGCAGGGCTGCGCCCGGACGGCCTGCCGGCCCTGCGGACAGACCCCGGTCTGCCGCCCGGAACGGGCCTGACCGATGTCGGGGTGGCGCAGCGCCTGCTGGGGATGGAGGGGCGGCTGTCGTATCTGCTGGTCAGTCCGGGGGCACAGCCGGACCGTCCCCTGCCGCAGGGGCTGGTGCGCCGGGCCCCCGATGACGGCACCGACATCGCGCGGCTGACGGACAGCTTTCACCTGAACCTGACCGCCTTTGGCTTTCTGGCCTTTGCGGTCGGGCTTTTCATCGTGAATTCCGCCATTGGTCTCGCGTTCGAGCAGCGCCGGGCGATGCTGCGCACGCTGCGCGCGCTGGGTCTTTCGGCGCGCGAGATCATGGGGCTGGTCCTGCTGGAACTGCTGGTGCTGGCGCTGGCCGCAGGCATGACCGGCATTGGCCTTGGCTATCTGGTGGCGGCGGCGCTGCTGCCGGATGTGGCCGCCACGCTGCGCGGGCTTTACGGGGCCGAGGTGACCGGCACGCTGTCGTTGCGCCCCGGGTGGTGGCTGGCGGGGCTGGGCATGGCGATGGCGGGCACGCTGCTGGCCGCCGGGCAAAGCCTGTGGCGGTTGTGGCATCTGCCGCTGCTGGCCCCGGCGCAGCCGCGCGCCTGGGCCCGCGCCACGGCCCGCAGCCTGTGGCGGCAGGGGTTGGCGGGGGCCGCGCTGCTGGGTCTGTCGGCGGGCCTGCTGGCCTTCGGCACCGGCCTGCCCGCCGGTTTCGGCGGGCTTGCGGCCCTGCTGGTCGGGGCCGCCCTGTGCCTGCCGCTGGGGCTGATCCTGGTGACCGGTCTTGGCGGGCGGATGGCGCGCGGGGTGCTGGTGCAGTGGTTCTGGGCCGATACCCGCCAGCAGGTGCCGGGCCTGTCGCTGGCGCTGATGGCACTGCTGCTGGCCCTGGCGGCGAACATCGGGGTCGGCACGATGGTGTCCAGCTTTCGCCAGACCTTCGTGGGCTGGTTGGATCAGCGGCTGGCGTCCGAATTGTACGTCACCGCCCGCTCTGCCGACGAAGCGCGGCGGCTGGAAGCCTGGCTGGCACCCCGCACCGATGCGGTGCTGCCGATCCTGAGTGCCGGGACCCCGCTGTTCGGCCGCCCCGGCGAGGTCTACGGGATCACCGATCATCCGACCTATCGCGACAACTGGCCGCTGCTGGCCGCCCTGCCGGATGTCTGGGGCCGGATTGCCGCCGGACAGGGCCTGATGGTGAACGAACAGCTGTACCGCGCCGAAGCACTGGCCCTGGGCGATGCGGTGGACCTGCCGGGCGGGCCGCTGCCGGTGGTCGGCGTCTATTCCGACTATGGCAACCCCAGGCCGCAGGTGCTGATTGCGCCCGAAAGCCTGATGGCCCGCTTTCCCGACACGCCGCGCCTGCGTTTTGGCCTGCGCGTGGACCCGGACCGGGCCGGGGCGCTGGCGGCCGCGCTGGTTGCGGAGTTTGGCCTGCCGGACGGGGCGGTGGTGGATCAGGCCACCCTCAAGGCGCTGTCACTGCAGGTGTTCGAGCAGACCTTCGCGGTAACCGCCGCGCTGAATGTGCTGACGCTGGGCATCGCGGGGCTGGCGATGTTTGCCAGCCTGCTGACGCTGTCGGGGCTGCGCCTGCCGCAGGTCGCCCCGGTCTGGGCGATGGGCCTGACCCGGCCGCGGCTGGCTCTGCTGGACTTTGCCCGCACGCTGCTCCTGGCCGCGCTGACGCTGGTGGCGGCCCTGCCGCTGGGGCTGGCGCTTGCCTGGGTGCTGCTGGCGGTGGTCAACGTGGCGGCCTTCGGATGGCGTCTGCCGATGCAGGTCTTTCCGGGCGACCTGGCGCGGCTTGGCGGCATTGCCCTTCTGGCCGCCGGGGTGGCCAGCCTGATCCCGGTGCTGCGGCTGGCCCGCATCGCGCCGGCCGCGTTGCTCAGGGTGTTTGCCAATGAACGTTAGGGCGCTGATCCTGGGCTTTCTTCTGGCACTCACCGCCCTTCCGGCCCTGCCGCAGGGCTTTGCCGACATGGGCCGCGCCGCCGATGGCTTTGCCCTGCCCCGGCGCGGTGCCTTCAGCTTTCCGGCCGATCACGGCGCGCATCCTGATTTCCGCATCGAATGGTGGTATCTGACGGCCAGCCTGACCGGCCCGGACGGTACCCCCTATGGCGCGCAATGGACGCTGTTTCGCACCGCACTTGCCCCGGGCGAGGGCGAAGGCTGGTCCAGCCCGCAGCTCTGGATGGGCCATGCCGCCGTGACCACGCCAGAGCGGCACCTTTATGCCGAACGGCTGGCGCGCGGCGGAATCGGGCAGGCAGGCGTGACGGCGGATCCGTTCCACGCCTGGATTGACGACTGGCAGATGATCGCGCGGGCCGCACCGGGGGCCGATGCGCTGTCCGCGCTGGACCTGACAGCGGCGGGCGAGGCCTTTTCCTATGCGCTGTCGCTGGAGGCGACCGGCCCGATTGTGGCCCAGGGCGAGGGCGGCTATTCGGTGAAATCCGCCGCGGGCCAGGCCAGCCGCTATTACTCGCAGCCGTTCTACGGGGTGACGGGCCAGGTCACGATTGACGGACAGGCCATTCCCGTTACCGGGCAGGCCTGGCTTGACCGGGAATGGTCATCGCAGCCGCTGGCACCGGACCAGACCGGCTGGGACTGGTTTTCGCTGATGTTCGATGACGGATCGCGGCTGATGGGCTTTCGCCTGCGCGACGCGGGCGACGGGTTCACCTCGGCCACCTGGATTGCGGCGGATGGCACGCCAACCCCGATGCCGCCCGGCGCGCTGCGCGTCACGCCGCTGCGCCTGGCCGATGTGGCAGACCGGTCCGTGCCTGTGGACTGGCGGGTGGAACTGCCGGCGCAGGGGGTGGACGTTACCGTCACGGCTGTCAACCCCGGCGCATGGATGGGCACTCTGGTGCCCTATTGGGAGGGACCGATCCTGATCACGGGCAGCCACAGGGGGCGGGGCTACCTGGAGATGACGGGATACTGACTTGGCGCGGTTTCTGAATCAGGATGCAAGGGTGCAGGATAGTGTGCGTCCCTGATCCCGCCAGAGATCGGGGTTGGAATGGGCAAGCCATGTCCTGCGAGACGTGGGAGCCGGGTCATTGCCCGTGTCGGCCCGGGGCACGGGCAAAAGCAGGCCGCAGCGCACGTTCGGGTATCGACCACCGGCGCAGGGGAAGGTTCATCGCAGTCCCCCGCCAGGGACGGCCCGATTGCACCCCGGACGCGCGGCGGCGCGATGGCCCGCAAGGGTTTTGTCACCTGCATCGCGCGCGAACGCGCCCCGGCTGTAAGGCCGTGGCAGATCGTCGCGCCGGGCATCCTGCCCTTCCGCGAAACCGGCCCTGCGATCAGGCTGCTGCGCGCGCCGGCGAAAGAGGTGCCCGCTTTCCGGTCAGGCAGCCGATGCGGCCGGCACCTTTTCCAGCACCCTGCCGAACCCTGTCGCGACGGCAATCACAAAACAGGAAACCCTGAAACGGAAAACCACAGCCTAACCCTGCGCCGCTTCTTGCAGGCAGGCCTGCGCAGTCTGCGGCCTGTTGCCGCCGAAGAAACGCCGAAACCACTTCGGCGCCGCAGGCTGTGGTCTGGAATGCGGGCAACGCGCTACTCCGCCCCCGGCAGAGGGATGTCGCCAAACCCGGCGATGGTCCAGTCATAGGCATGGGTATCGGTGCGGAACGATCCCAGCCGGGGCGAGCCGATATCGAAAATCTCCACCACCACCGCCGTCCACAGCATGCTGGCCAGAAGGCTCAGCACCCGGTGATGCCGCCCCGTCAGTCCGAACTGATAGCCCAGCACACCCATCCCGACACAGCCGAGCGCCAGCAGCAGCCAGATCAGCTGCGCCGGTATCGCATAGGCCATGGCAAAACGCATGGCCGTTGTCATGTCGAAGGTGTGGTTGACCGCATTCATCAGCGATGCCGCGACCGGGCCGGGCGCATCGCGCACCAGCGCCGTGACATGCCCCCAGATCCGGGTCTGCATTGCAGCGGTGCGTGCCAGGCTTTCGCCGATCACGGGTGAATTCCGGTCGGCATGGACAAAGACGATGCGCTCGGCCGCGTAATCTTCCAGAATCCGGGCGATGGCGGCAGCATGCGGGCTGTCAATCGCCCTTGCCTGCAGCCATGTGGTGCTGATGGCATTGGCCTCTTCCAGCGAGGCAAGGCGGCGTTCGGCGTGCCGTGTGGTGGCGATGGACAGGTTGAAGGCCAGCACAAAGGCCAGCAGGCCCAGGATGCTGCCGGTGACCACCCCTATGCCGTCGTCCGCCGTCTCTTGCCGGGCGGCGCGATACTGCCCCAGCCGGTATCCCGCCTCGCGCGACAGGATCTGGGCCCCAAGGAACAGGGCAGCAAAGGCCAGCAGGCTGAAGGCGGCAATGTCGGCAAGTATGGTCATGGCGTTTTCCCTTCTGGCGGAACAGCCGGGCCCCTTCCGCCTGCCGCCGCCTGCCACGCCGCCGCAATCGGTCCTGCCCGGCGCGCCGTCTGGCGACAGGGCCCGGCACCCCCCCTCCCCACAGCAGATGCATTTGGCCCTGCCGCCCCCCTTATGTCCAGACCGAAGACCGACCAAAGTCCTGTGGACATGCACCTGCGGGAAGAGTCCTATAGAAGGAGAAGCGGCGAAGACCGCTTGGCATGGATGCACAGCAAGGGAGGAGACGATGCTTGATACGACACCCGGCGCGGCGGTGACCCAGGTCTTGACCGATCTGAACGCGGCCCTGTCCAAAGCCGACCCGGCGGCGGCGGCGGCCCTGTTCGAGACGGACGGCTACTGGCGCGATCTGGCAAGCCTGACCTGGAACATCAAGACGATGGAAGGTCAGGCAGAGATTGCCGCCATGCTGGCCGCACAGATGGCGCAGATCCGGCCGCGCGGCTTCACCATCACGCCCGGTGAACTGGCCGAAGACGCCGGCGGCTTCCAGCAGGCCTGGATCGATTTCGAAACCGAAACCGGCCGGGGCCACGGCCATATCCGCATCCGCGACGGCAAGATCTGGACGCTGCTGACCACGCTGAAAGAGCTGAAAGGGCACGAGGAACACAAGGGCACCTCCCGCCCCATGGGGGTGGTGCATGGCATGGAACGGGGGCGCAAGACCTGGGCCGAAACCCGGGCCGAAGAAACGGCGCAACTGGGCTATGGCACGCAGCCCGAGGTGCTGATCATCGGCGGCGGTCAGGGCGGCATCGCGCTGGGCGCGCGGCTGCGCCAGCTGGGCGTGCCCGCGATCATCATCGAGAAGAACGAACGCCCCGGCGACAGCTGGCGCAAGCGCTACAAGTCGCTGTGTCTGCATGACCCGGTCTGGTACGATCACCTGCCCTACATCCCCTTTCCCGCCAACTGGCCGGTCTTTGCGCCCAAGGACAAGATCGGCGACTGGCTGGAGATGTATACGCGGGTGATGGAGCTGAACTACTGGTCCTCCACCACCGCCACCTCGGCCAAGTATGACGAGGTCCGGAAGGAATGGGAAGTTCACGTCACCCGCGACGGCAAGGATGTTGTTCTGCGCCCCAAACAGCTGGTGCTGGCCACCGGCATGTCGGCAAAGGCGAACTGGCCGAAATTTCCGGGGCAGGACATCTTCAGGGGTGAACAGCAGCATTCCAGCACCCACCCCGGCCCCGATGCCTACAAGGGCAAGAAGGTGGTCGTCATCGGGTCCAACAACTCTGCGCACGACATCTGCGCGGCACTGTGGGAAGCGGGCGCGGATGTGACGATGGTGCAGCGGTCTTCCACCCATATCGTGCGGTCGGAACCGCTGATGAAGCACGGGCTTGGCTCGCTCTATTCGGAAGAGGCGGTTGCGGCGGGGGTGACCACCGACAAGGCCGACCTGATCTTTGCCTCCATCCCCTACCGCCTGCTGCCCGCGTTCCAGAAACCGATCTATGACACGATCAAGGCCGAGGATGCCGGGTTCTATGCGGCGCTGGAAAAGGCCGGCTTCATGCTGGACTGGGGCGATGACGACACCGGGCTGTTCATGAAATATCTGCGCCGGGGGTCGGGCTATTACATCGATGTGGGCGCAAGCCAGCTGATCATCGACGGCAAGATCAAGCTGAAGGCGGGGTCGGACGTGGACCATCTGACCGAAACCGCCGTTGTGCTGAAGGACGGCACCGAACTGCCCGCCGATCTGGTGGTCTATGCCACCGGATATGGTTCGATGAACGGCTGGGCGGCGGACCTGATCAGCCAGGAGGTGGCCGACAAGGTGGGCAAATGCTGGGGCCTGGGGTCAGACACCACCAAGGACCCCGGCCCATGGGAAGGTGAGCAGCGCAACATGTGGAAGCCGACCGCGCAGGAAGGGCTGTGGTTCCACGGCGGCAACCTGCACCAGTCGCGCCATTATTCGCAGTTCCTGGCGCTGCAACTGAAAGCACGGCAGGCCGGCATTCCGACGCCGGTCTATGGCAGGGGAAAGGTGCATCACCTGAAGTGACCCGAACGGGGCGGCATGACAGCCGCCCCCCTTCCGCGCCTGGATGAAAGGGGCGATCTCCGGTGTCCCGGTCACGCCCCGCCATCGCTGGGCGCGCTTTGCCCGTGCCGGAATGCCTGCCGGGGGACGGCTGCCCGCCGCAGGGCACCCGGACGCAGGGCGCATTGACCCGGCCTTTGCCCCCGCGCTTGACCGGGTGCCAAGAAGCATCCCTGCCGCCCGCCGGACAGGAACATCGTGCTGATGCAGGGAAAAGGGGGGGCCGTTCCGGGTGGACCCCGAAACGCAGCGCGCATCCCCGCCCGGTCAGGGACCACGGCCCCGCAAACACCCGTCATCCTGGCGCAACCAGGGCCAGCGCCCGCCGGGGCGGGTCGGGCACCCGCCGGGGGCTTTGGCCCCCGGCGCGCGGGCGGCACACGCGGCGCAGGACCGGGGCAATGGCCCCGGCCAGACCGCACGGGACCTGCGGAAGACTTTGCTGTTTCATGGGCCAGCCGCCCATGCGGCTGGCACCTTTCAGCAGCCTGCCAACGCCTGCGGCGCATGTACGGATCGGGTACGACGCGGCGCGATGACCGCGCAGGACCTGCTTGCGTAACGGTCCCGGTCCGCCAGAACCGAACACCGGGGTTCCCGCCCCGTCTTCTTGACGGACCCCTGATCACCGCGTCCGGCAGATGACCGACGTGCGGTTCTTGGTTGGTACGATCCGCGCCTGGCGGCGGCGGTGCGAACCGGGCGGGACGCGCGGGCGGTGGCGGCCACGCCACGCCGCCGGGCCGCGCGGGGCTTCACGGGGGCTTGATTGGTTAACCACGGCAGGACACGATCCTGTGAGGGTCGCGTGAGTCGTGCGTGGGTTGATCCGGGCGGGCAGCTTTGGCAGGGTTGGCACCGTGCTTCCAGAGCCACACCATTGTTGAAAGCCTGCACACAATTCCGCGCCCAGTCCCGGAAAAAGTGCAAGGGAAAGCCGTCTGCCCCGTCCCTCGCGGTGCGGACGATCTGTGGGAAATCCTCACCGATCCTCTGCAAGGACCCTCATCGTTTCGCGAAAAATTGCGGCTGGCTCAAGGGCCATATCGAGTGCTGTTTTCCGGCAGACAGTCTGGAGGTGCCTGTCTACCAGAGCCTTTCCCAAGGCATAGCCTGTCCAGTTCGGAAGAGAGCCGGAGCCGAAGAACCATTCGTCATGCGCGTAGTCGGGGTCGTCAAATCCGTCATATGCGCGCTTGCAGGTTGTCCGCACGTCCAAGTCCGGCGGCATGATTTCCCAAGGCTCGGGAAGGCATTGCATGACCTCATGCACGAACACCTGTGCCAGGCCCTCGCTGACAAGCGCTTCCCCAAGGGTGTCGCCATATCCGGGGCCATCCCAACGGATTGCATGGTGGTACTCGTGACAGAGAGTTCTGAGAACCTCTTCCCGGACCGCATCCGGTGCCGGGTTCCGCGAAAAATCCACGGTCAGTTCGATGCAGCCGGGTTCATAGCATGCCCCCCCGACCGAAAAGGGGTAACGCGCTGGATGGGTTGAAGCCTTGACAATCACGTCCAGCGCCTTCGGCGTGCTTCTTGCTTCAAGAAGAATCCGTGCCTCCTCGATCGCGGCCCGCAGGCCCGCCTCGGTCAAGGAAAAAGCGCCCCGTGCGTTCAGGAAATGAACAATCCAGCCCATCTGCATCCTTCCGCGATCTGCCAGTCAGGAACTGCCGGCAAGACTTCCCCTAACCTTTTGCCCCGCCCTGGTCACGGCACCTGTGTTCTGTGTGGTGCATACGCCAGTCCGTGCTTTGGGGTCGGACGAAGACAGACATCACAGGCAGCCTCGGACGCAGGCATGATAAAACGCTACAGCCGGTCATTACGGGTTTCAACAGGTCAGTGCGGATCGAATGCCGGGCGGGCCGCCTGACCGGCGATCCCGGTGCGGCGGGGCGGCGGGAAAGGCCTGAGCGCAGCCGGACCATGGGCTTCGCCTGCCCGCACCGACCAGCCTGCCTGACCGCAGCACGGCCCCCTTGCCGGACAGATCTGCCTTCACCCCGGCAAGGACCGCTGCGGCGCGATCCGCGTGCCGGGACGCCCCAGGGCAGCAGCGCATCCATCCCGGCCAGGACCGGCCCGCGCTGCGTGAGTTTCCTTTTCACCGCGCCGCAAACCCCGGGGGAAGGCAGGTTGCCCTGGCCAAAGACGATCCCTGCTTGCCGGATCGCATGTTCCGGCTGCACAAGCGGGTGTTCGCCGACCGGCTTGGCTGGGATGTCAAGGTCACCGACGGACGGGAGACCGACCTGTTTGACAGCCTTGATCCGGCGCATATCGTCAGCGTGAGTGACAGGGGCGATGACGGGGGCGATGACGGGGGCGATGTTGTCGGCTGCATGCGCCTGTTGCAGACAACCGGTCCGCATATGCTGGCCGATGTCTTTTCGTCGATCCTTGACGGGGAACCGCCGCTGCGGTCATCGACCGTCTGGGAAGCAACGCGGTTCTGCTTGGATCCGCAGCAACTGTCGCGTGGCCGGCATCCGCGCCTTTTCCGGGATCGCGGGGAATGTCTTTGCGCGGCAGGACATGACCATCGCCGCGCAATAGCGGCAGAGACGCGCTAGAGGTCCTCCACCAGAACGACCCCCGCCATGCTGCGCAGGGCACCCTTGACCTGGGGTGTCACGGGCCAGACGCGGGGAAGCAGGACGTCGATTTCGCGGCCGCCTTCCCTGTCGGGCACGCAGATGGTGATGCTGCCCCGTGCGCGTCCGCCGTCGGCCGCGACCCGCGCCAGCAGGGACGCAACGGATGCCGCCGCGTCCGCGCGGTCAAGATGGATGCGCAGCGCCCCGCCGCCGGCTTCGGCGGCCACGGCATCCACCGGCTGAACCGCCCGCGCCAGCAGTTTCAGCGTCTCGCCCTCCAGCGTCGCCTCGACCGTGATCACCACGTTTGATCCCGCGTCCAGCAGGTCGCGGGCCGCCTCGAGCACATCCGAAAAGACGGTCACCTCGTAAAGCCCGGTCGGATCAGACATCTGCACGAAGGCAAAGCGGTTGCCCCGCGCCGATTTGCGGTCCTGCCGGGCGGCGACCGCCCCCGCAAGCCTGGCCACCATCGGCCCGCCTTCGGCCGCCGCCGCCAGTTCTGCCAGGGTCATCACCTTCTGGCGGCGCAGCGCACCCATGTAATCATCCAGCGGATGGCCCGAAAGGTAAAAGCCGATGGCCTGATGTTCCTGCGCCAGACGTTCGGCCAACAGCCAGTCATCGCGGTCGGGCAGGCGCGGCTCCGGCAGGTCTGCCCCCGCCTCGCCGAAAAGCGAGACCTGCGCGGATGCGCGCGCCTCGTGCAGCGCCGCAGACCAGCCAACCAGCAAATCCAGGGCCTCAAAGACCCTTGCGCGGTTGCGGTCCAGCACATCAAAGGCCCCGGCCCGGACCAGCATCTCCAGCGGGCGCTTGCCGATGCGCTTCATGTCGACCCGCCGGGCGAAATCGAACAGGCTGACGAAGGGCTGCGTGCCGCGCGCCTCGACGATCATCTTCATCGCCTCGACACCCACGTTTTTCAGCGCGCCCAGCGCATAGATGATCTGCCCGTCGCGCACGCCAAAGCTGGCAAGCGATGCGTTGACGCAAGGGGCGATGATCCCGATCCCCAGGCCCCGGCGCACCTCTTCGGCATAGGCCGCCAGCTTGTCGGTCAGATGCATGTCGCAATTCATGACGGCCGCCATGAATTCCACCGGATGGTTCGCCTTCAGCCAGGCCGTCTGATAGCTGACCACGGCATAGGCGGCGGCGTGGGATTTGTTGAAACCGTAATTCGCGAATTTCTCCAGCAGGTCAAAGACCTCGCCCGCCTTGGCCGCTGAAATGCCATGGGTCTTTGCCGCGCCGTCGATGAATTTCGGGCGTTCTTTCGCCATTTCTTCGGCAATCTTCTTGCCCATGGCGCGCCGCAGCAGGTCGGCCCCGCCCAGGCTGTAGCCGGCCATCACCTGGGCAATTTCCATCACCTGTTCCTGATAGACGATGATGCCTTGGGTTTCCTTCAGGATATGGTCGATGGTGGGGTGGATCGACCCGAGCTCGCGCAGGCCGTTCTTGACCTCGCAATAGGCCGGGATGTTTTCCATCGGGCCGGGGCGGTACAGCGCCACCAGCGCCACGATATCCTCGATGCAGGTGGGCTTCATGCGCCGCAGCGCATCCATCATGCCGCTGCTTTCCACCTGGAACACGGCCACCGTCCGGGCGGCCGCGTAAAGCTCGTAGGCCTTGGCATCGTCCAGCGGGATCAGGCTGATGTCGATGACCGTCCCGCGCCGGGCCAGCAGATCCAGCGCGTTCTGGATCACCGTCAGGGTCTTCAGCCCCAGAAAGTCGAACTTCACCAGACCGGCGGCTTCGACCCATTTCATGTTGAACTGGGTGGCGGGCATGTCCGACCGGGGGTCCTGGTACAGCGGCACCAGCTCGTCCAGCGGGCGGTCGCCGATCACCACGCCCGCCGCATGGGTCGAGGCGTTGCGCAAAAGGCCTTCGATCTGCTTGCCATAGTCCAGAAGCCGCGCCACCACCTCTTCCGCCCTTGCGGCCTCGCGCAGGCGCGGCTCGTCGGCCAGGGCCTTTTCGATGCTGACAGGTTTCACCCCTTCCACCGGGATCAGCTTTGACAGCCGGTCGACCTGCCCGTAGGGCATCTGCAGGACCCGGCCCACGTCGCGCACCGCCGCCTTCGACAGAAGCGCGCCGAAGGTGATGATCTGACCCACCCGGTCGCGGCCATAGCGGTTCTGGACATAGGTGATCACCTCTTCCCGGCGGTCCATGCAAAAGTCGATGTCAAAGTCGGGCATCGACACCCGCTCGGGGTTCAGGAAGCGCTCGAACAGCAGCTTGTAGCGCAGCGGATCCAGATCGGTGATCGTCAGCGCATAGGCCACAAGGCTGCCCGCACCCGAACCGCGCCCCGGCCCCACGGGAATGCCCTGTGCCTTGGCCCATTTGATGAAATCGGCCACGATCAGGAAATAGCCGGGAAATCCCATCTGCTCGATCACGCCCAGCTCGAATTCCAGGCGCGCCTCGTAGTCTGCCACGCTGGCGGCATGCGCGATGACCGCAAGCCGGTCGCGCAGCCCTTCGCGCGCCTGGCGGCGCAGTTCCGCAACCTCGTCATCGGCGAATTTCGGCAGGATCGGCTTGCGCTTTTTCACCGCAAAGGCGCAGCGCCGGGCAATTTCGACGGTATTTTCCAGCGCCTCGGGCAGGTCGGCGAACAGGGCGCACATTTCCGCTTCGGTCTTGAAGCAGTGCTGCGGCGTCAGGCGGCGGCGCGGGGCCTGCTGGTCGACATAAGCCCCTTCGGCAATGCAGATCAGCGCATCATGCGCCTCGTACATGCCGGGGTCGGGGAAATAGACATCGTTGGTGGCCACCAGCGGCAGGTCCAGCTCATAGGCCAGTTCAACAAATCCCTGCTCGGTCAGGCGTTCGGCAGCGGGTGTCTGCCCGCCCTCGCCGGGGTGGCGCTGCAATTCCACATAAAGCCGCTGCGGATAGATCTGGGCCAGACGCACCAGCATCGCCCGCGCCTTGGGAGCCTGCCCGGCCTGAAGAAACCGCCCCACCGGCCCGTCCGGCCCGCCCGTCAGGCAGATCAACCCATCGGAATGGCGCGCCAGATCGTCCATCGTCACCTGCGGCACCTGCCCGCCCTTGTCGATGTAAAGGCACGAGTTGAGCTTCATCAGGTTCATGTAGCCCGCCTCGTCCTGCGCCAGCAGGACAAGCGGGGCCAGGGGCCGCGCCCTTTCGCCGACAGCGGCCGGATCATGCGCCACCGAAATCTGGCAGCCCACGATGGGCTGCACGCCCGCCCCCTGTGCGGTCACCGAAAACTCCAGCGCCGCGAACATGTTGTTGGTATCGGTGATCGCAACGGCCGGCATGTTCTGCGCCAGGCACAGCCCGACCAGCTTCTTGACCGGAACCGCCCCTTCCAGCAGCGAATACTCGCTGTGAACGCGCAGGTGAATGAATCGGGGGGCATTTGACATGCGGCCAGCCTAGCAACAGCACAGCCGGGACGAAAGGGCACCCGGGTTTTCGGTAAAAGGCGAAACTGCTATCGGGAAAGCCGGAAAGGTTCCGCTTGCCTTGTGCGGGGGTGCGGGGCTTGATGGCATCGCAGACAGGGGCGCGGGCCCGCTTTACGCCGCATCGAGCGGCCCGCATCAGCCAGGGACGGCAAGAAGGCGGCAGGGTGTCAGATGTCTGAAATTGCGTTTCTGCTGAACGGAACGCCGGTGCGTGTGGCGGGTGAACCGCCAACCCGCACCCTGCTGGACTGGCTGCGGGAGGATCGCGGCCTGACCGGCACCAAGGAAGGCTGCAACGAAGGCGATTGCGGGGCCTGCACCGTGATGGTGACGGATGCCGCCGGGCCAAGGGCGCTGAATGCCTGCATCCTGTTCCTGCCGCAACTGCACGGCAAGGCGGTGCGCACGGTAGAGGGCATCGCAGCCCCCGACGGCCGTCTGCACCCCGTCCAGCAGGCGATGATCGATCACCACGGATCGCAGTGCGGTTTCTGCACGCCGGGCTTTGTCGTGTCGATGGCGGTTGCCCATCTGCAGGGCAGGCAGGACCATGACGATGTTCTGGCGGGCAACCTGTGCCGCTGCACCGGCTATGCCCCGATCATCCGCGCCGCCGAAGCCGCCGCGATGAAACCCGCGCCCGACTGGATGCCCGAAACCGCCCCCGGTTTCGCATTCGCCCCGGTGTCCCCGGGGGGACGTGCGCAGGGCGGGGGGGCAGACGGCAGCCCCCCCGCGCCCTTCCTGCCGCAGACCACCGATGAATTGGCGCGCTGGTATGCCGCCCACCCTGACGCCACACTGGTCGCCGGGGCGACCGACGTGGGCCTGTGGGTGACGAAAGACCTGCGTGATCTTGCACCGGTCGCCTTTCTGTCCGGCATCGAAGAGATGCGCCGGATCGACCGGCAGGGGGACCGTCTGCGGATCGGGGCGGGGGTGACGATCACGGACCTGATGGCGGCGGTGGCACCGCTTTATCCCGATTTCGCCGAACTTCTGCGCCGCTATGCCAGCGTGCAGGTGCGCAATGCCGCCACGATCGGCGGCAATATCGCCAACGGCTCGCCCATCGGCGACGGGCCGCCCGCGCTGATCGCCCTGGGGGCAACGCTGCACCTGCGGCACGGCGATGACCGGCGCGACATGCCGCTGGAGGCGTTCTTTCTGGATTACCGCAGGCAGGACCGCAGGCCTGGGGAACTGGTGGAGGCGGTCACTATCCCCGACCATGCCCCCGCCCTGCGGTGCTACAAGCTGTCCAAGCGCTTTGATCAGGACATCTCGGCGGTCTGCGGCTGCTTCAATGTCACTGTCACGGATGGCATCGTCACTGCGGCCCGAATTGCCTTTGGCGGCATGGCGGGCATTCCCAAACGGGCCCTGGCGGTTGAGGCCGGGCTGATCGGCCAGGCCCTGACCGCTGAGACCGCGCGGCGAATGAAACCGCTCTTCGCGCAGGATTTCACCCCGCTGAGCGACATGCGCGCCACGGCCCCGTACCGGCTGGAGACGGCGGCAAACCTGCTTGTGCGCTACGTCGCCGATCTGGCGGGCCAGCCGGTCAATGTGCTTGGGGTGCGGGCATGAGCCTGGGCCGGCCGCTTCCCCATGACGCCGCAGCCCTGCATGTGACCGGGCAGGCCCGCTATGTCGATGACATCCCGACGCCTGCGGGCACGCTGCATCTGGCTTTTGGTCTGTCCGCCATCGCGCATGGCAGCATCACCGGCATGGACCTGTCCGCGGTCCGCGCGGCCCCCGGGGTTGTTGCCGTGCTGTCCGCTGCCGACCTTCCCGACATGCCCGATTGTTCGCCCTCGGCCCATGACGAGCCGCTGCTGGCCACCGGCACCCTGCACTACCTGGGCCAGCCGGTCTTTCTGGTGATCGCAGAAAGCCACCTGGCGGCACGGCGCGCGGCGCGGCTGGGGACGATCCGCTGCGCCGAACGCCCGGCCCTGCTGACGCTGGATCAGGCGCTGGCCGCAAACAGCCGGTTCGAGTCCGGTCCGCTGATCTGGGCCAGGGGGGATGCCGCCGCCGCCATAGCCGCCGCCCCACACCGCGTTGAGGGCCGGATCGAGGTGGGTGGCCAGGAGCATTTCTATCTGGAAGGCCAGGTGGCGCTGGCCCTGCCGCAAGAGGGGGGCGATATGGTCATCCACGCCTCCACCCAGCACCCGACCGAGGTGCAGCACAAGGTCGCCCATGCCCTGCACCTGCCGATGAACGCGGTGCGCGTCGAGGTGCGCCGCATGGGCGGCGGCTTCGGCGGCAAGGAAAGCCAGGGCAATGCGCTGGCCGTGGCCTGCGCCGTGGCGGCGCGGGCAACGGGTCGGCCCTGCAAGATGCGCTATGACCGCGACGATGACATGATCATCACCGGCAAGCGTCATGACCTGCGCATCCTGTACCGCGCCGGCTTTGATGGGGACGGACGGCTGGCGGGGGTGGAGTTCACGCATCTGCTGCGCTGCGGCTGGAGCCAGGATTTGTCGCTGCCCGTTGCCGACCGCGCCATGCTGCATGCCGACAACGCCTATTTCCTGCCCGCCGTCCGGATCGAAAGCCACAGATTGCGCACCAACACCCAATCGGCCACCGCCTTTCGCGGCTTTGGCGGGCCGCAGGGCATGGTCGGGATCGAACGGGTGATGGACCATATCGCACATGCCCTGCGCCGCGACCCCCTGGCGGTGCGGCGCGCCAATTTCTACCGCGCGATGGCCGACGGGCCCGGGGCTTTGCCCCCGGACCCCCAGGGTATTTCCGCCGAAAAGAAACCAGTAGCGGTCCTTGCGGATGGGATGCCGCCCAATCCGCTGGGCGCGCAGACGACGCCCTACCATATGCCGGTCGAGGATTTCATCGGTCAGGATCTGGTGGCCGCCCTGGAAGAGAGCGCGGCCTATCAGAGACGGCGCGCCGCCATTGCGGCCTGGAACGCCGCCAGCCCCGTGCTGAAGCGCGGCATCGCGCTGACCCCGGTGAAGTTCGGTATTTCATTCACGCTGACCTGGCTCAACCAGGCCGGGGCGCTGGTGCATGTCTATCAGGACGGGTCGGTGCATCTGAACCATGGCGGCACCGAGATGGGGCAGGGCCTGTTCCAGAAGGTGGCGCAGATCGCCGCAGACGTGTTCGGGCTGGAGACGAAGGCGGTGAAGATCACCGCGACCGACACCTCCAAGGTGCCCAACACCTCGGCCACGGCGGCCTCTTCGGGGTCTGACCTGAACGGCATGGCAGCGCGCGCGGCCTGCGAGACGATCCGCGGGCGCATGGCCGCCCTTCTGGCAGAACGGCATCAGGCGCAGCCCGCCGATGTCGTTTTCGGCGGGGGCCGGGTGCAGGTGGCAGGGGCCGACTACAGCTTTGCCGACGTGGCGGCGATGGCCTATCAGGCGCGCCTGTCGCTGTCTTCGACCGGCTATTACCGCACGCCGAAAATCGTCTGGGACCGGGTCAGGGGCATGGGGCGGCCGTTCCTTTATTTCGCCTACGGCGCGGCGGTGACAGAAGTGGTGATCGACACCCTGACAGGGGAAAACCGCATTCTGCGCGCCGACATCCTGCATGACACCGGGACCAGTCTGAACCCGGCGCTGGACATCGGACAGATCGAGGGCGGCTATGTGCAGGGGGCGGGCTGGCTGACCACGGAAGAACTGGTCTGGGATGACAGGGGCCGTCTGCGCACCCATGCGCCCAGCACCTACAAGATCCCCGCCTGTTCCGACCGCCCGCCAGTGTTCAACGTGGCCCTTTGGGGCCGCGCCAACCGGGAAGACAGCGTCGGCCGGTCCAAGGCGGTGGGCGAGCCGCCCGTCATGCTGGGAATTTCGGCGCTGATGGCCCTGTCGGATGCGGTTGCGGCCTGCGGCGACGGATCGGTCTACCCGGCGCTGGACGCGCCCGCAACGGCAGAGCGCGTGCTGATGGCCGTGCGGAGACAGCGCGTTGATTGACCTTGCCGCCCTGTCTGGCGCGGTCGCCGCCCATGGCCGGGTCGCCCGGATTGTGGTTGCGACGGCAGAAGGATCGGCCCCGCGTGAGGCGGGGGCGGCGATGCTGGTCTGGCGGGACGGAAGCGCGGGCACCATCGGCGGCGGCGCGCTGGAATGGACGGCGATGGAACGGGCGCGCGTCCTGCTGGCGTCCGGCACCGCGCCCGTGCTGCAGCGCGTGCCGCTGGGCCCTGCCTTGGGTCAATGCTGCGGCGGTGCCGTCACGCTGCTGACAGAGATCTTCGGCACCGCCACCCTGCCCCGTCCGGAGGCCGGCGTGTTTGCCCGCAGCGTCGATGGCCGCCCCATGCCGCTGGCGGTGAAGCGCCTGCTGGCAAAGGCGCGGGGGGCAGGCAGCCTGCCGGTGGCGGCCCTTGTGCAGGGCTGGATGGTGGAACCGGTGCTGTCACCCCGCCGGCCGCTGTGGATCTGGGGCGCGGGCCATGTGGGCCGGGCTTTGGCGGCGGTGCTGGCCCCGCTGCCTGACTTGGCCGTCACCTGGGTGGATGTTGCGCCGGACCGCTTTCCGGATGCCATTCCGGCGGGCGTCACCTGTCTGCCCGCTGCAGACCCGGCGCTGTTGGTGGCCCATTGCCCGGCCGGGGCTGACCATCTGGTGCTGACCTTTTCCCATGCGCTGGATCTGGAACTGTGCCACCGCCTGCTGACCCGCGGTTTCGCCAGCCTTGGCCTGATCGGGTCGCAGACCAAATGGGCGCGCTTTCGCAGCAGGCTGCGCACCCTTGGCCACAGCGATCCGCAGATCGCGCGCATCCGCTGCCCCATCGGGGACCCCACCTTGGGAAAACACCCCCAGGCGATTGCCATCGGCGTGGCGCAGGACATACTGCACCGGCAGGTGACGCAGGCGGCACGACAGGAGAGGGCGCGATGACCGGGACGGGCGAGGTGCTGCTGCGGGTCGTGGGGCTGACCAAGGCCTATCCCGGTGTGGTGGCCAACAGCGATGTGTCGTTTGCCGTGGCACCGGGCGAGGTGCATGCCCTGCTGGGCGAGAATGGCGCGGGAAAATCCACGCTGGTCAAGATGATCTACGGGCTGGTCAAGCCTGACGGCGGCACGATGACCCTGCGCGGCGCGGCCTATGCCCCATCCAAACCCGGCGTCGCCCGCCAGCAGGGCGTGGCCATGGTGTTCCAGCACTTCAGCCTGTTCGAGGCGCTGAACGTGGCCGAGAACGTCGCCCTTGGCATGCAGAATCCCCCGGGGATGCGCACGCTGGCGTCGCGCATCCGCCAGGTATCGCAGGACTACGGGCTGCCGCTGGACCCCGACCGGCTGGTGGGGGACCTCAGCGCGGGCGAACGCCAGCGGGTCGAGATCATCCGCTGCCTGCTGCAGGACCCGAAACTGCTGATCATGGATGAGCCGACCTCTGTGCTGACCCCGCAGGAGGTGGACATCCTGTTCCAGACGCTGCGCCAGTTGTCGGCGGAAGGCACGGCGATCCTGTATATCTCGCACAAGCTGGAGGAAATCCGCGCGTTGTGCGATGCCGCGACGATCCTGCGGCGCGGCAAGGTGGTGGCCACCTGCACCCCGCGCGAGAAATCGGCGCGCGACCTGGCCGAGATGATGGTGGGCGAAACGCTGACCCCGCCAGCCCGCAGCGCCAAGGCCAAGGGGGCTGTGGCGCTGGAGGTATCGGGCTTGTCGGTGCCTTCGCCCAACCCCTTCGGCACGTCACTGAAAAACATCGGCTTTTCCGTGCAGAAGGGCGAGATTCTGGGTATCGCCGGGGTGGCGGGCAACGGGCAGGACGAATTGCTGCTGGCGCTGTCGGGCGAGGTGCGCACGGCGCGGGACAGGATCCGCATCAACGGCGCGGGCTGCGGCGATGCAGGCCCGAACGAACGCCGCCGGGCCGGACTGGTGGCAGCCCCCGAAGAACGGCTGGGTCATGCAGCCGCCCCGGACATGAGCCTGACCGAAAACGCCCTGCTGTCGGGTGCCGTCCGCAAGGGCCTGGTGTCGCGCGGCTTCATCGACTGGGCCGCGACCCGCGACTTTGCCGGGCAGATCGTGGAAGGCTTTGACGTGCGCACACCGGGCATCTGGGTGGCCGCACGCGCCCTGTCCGGCGGCAACCTGCAGAAATTCGTGGTGGGGCGCGAGCTAAGCCAGGCCCCGACGGTGGTGGTGGTGAACCAGCCGACCTGGGGGGTCGATGCTTCGGCCGCCGCCGCGATCCGCCAGGCGCTGATCGACCGGGCGGCAGAAGGCGCGGCGGTGGTGGTCATCAGCCAGGACCTGGACGAGCTGCTGGAAATCACCGACCGCTTCGCGGCGCTGAACGGCGGCCGGCTGACCGAACCCAGGCCGACACAGGGCCTGACGGTGGACGAGATCGGCCTGATGATGGGTGGTGCCCATGGCATGGAGGTGGCCCATCATGTTCATCCTTGAAAAACGTCCGACCCCGTCACGGTTCTGGATGGCGGCAACGCCGGTTCTGGCGGTGATCCTGACGATGATCGCGGGCGGGCTGATGTTTGCCATTCTTGGCAAGGACCCGTTCGAGGCGATCCGCACGATCTTCTGGGACCCGCTGTTCGATCCGCAGTTCGCCAGCTATTCGCGCCCGCAGCTGCTGGTCAAGGCCGGGCCGCTGATCCTGATTGCCATCGGCCTGTCCCTGGGCTTTCGTGCCGGTATCTGGAACATCGGGGCCGAAGGCCAGTACATCATGGGGGCGATTTTTGGCGCGGCGGCGGGCCTTGCCTTTTACCCGTCCGAAAACCGGCTGATCTTTCCGCTGATGGTGGCGGCGGGGGCCTTTGGCGGCTGGGTCTGGGCGATGATCCCGGCGATCCTGCGCACGCGGTTCCGCACCAATGAGATTCTTGTGTCGCTGCTCTTGGTCTATGTCGCGCAATCGCTGCTGGCCTCGATGGCGCTGGGGGCGCTGCGCAGCCCCGAGGGCGGCGGGTTTCCCGGCTCGCGCAACCTGTCGCAATGGGCCACCTCGGCCAACCCGGAACTGATCGGCGGCACCGGCATGCATTGGGGTGTCGTCGCCGCCTTCATCGCGGTGATCGCCAGCTACATCCTGCTGCAACGCCACATCCTTGGCTTTCAGATCCGCCTTGCCGGCGAGGCCCCGCGCGCCGCGCGCTTTGCGGGCGTCAACCCCAACCGGCTGGTGGTGCTGTGCATGGGCATTTCGGGCGCGCTGGCAGGGCTGGCGGGGCTGTTCGAGGTGACGGGTCCGGCAGGCCAGATCAGCATTGATTTCAACTCGGGCTACGGGTTCACTGCCATCATCGTGGCCTTTCTCGGGCGGCTGAACCCGATCGGCATCCTGCTGGCGGGGCTGTTGATGGCGCTGACCTATATCGGGGGGGAACTGGCGCAGTTCATGCTGGGCCTGCCTTCGGCCGCGATCCAGGCCTTTCAGGGGATGCTGCTGTTCTTCCTGCTGGCGGTGGACATGCTTGGCAACTACCGCATCCGCCTTGGCTTCGGGAGGGCCGCCTGATGGACCTGACTGCAATCAACCCGGCGGTCCTGATTGCCTCGCTGATGGTGGCGGCGGTGCCGATCATGCTGGCGGCGACGGGCGAGCTGGTGGTGGAAAAGGCCGGGGTGCTGAACCTGGGCGTTGAAGGCATGATGATCATGGGCGCGGTCTACGGCCTTGCGATTGCGGTGGAAGCCGAAAGCCCGGTCGTGGGCTTTGTCGCCGCGGCGGCGGGCGGGGCGGCATTGTCGCTGATCTTTGCCTTCCTGACACAGGTGCTGCTGGCCAATCAGGTGGCAACGGGGCTGGCGCTGACACTGTTCGGTCTGGGCCTGTCATCGCTGATCGGGCAGGGCTATGTCGGCATCAAGCCGCCGCCCACCCCGCGACTGGACTTCGGTCCGCTGACCGACATTCCGGTGCTGGGCACCATCCTGTTCCGCCATGATCCGGTGGTTTACCTGTCGGTCCTGATCATCGCCGCCGTCTGGGCGCTGCTGAAGTTCACCCGCGCCGGGCTGATCCTGCGGGCGGTGGGTGAAAATCACGATGCGGCCCATGCGCTTGGCTACAAGGTGCAGCGCATCCGCCTGCTGGCGATCCTGTTCGGCGGCGCCATGGCCGGGTTGGGCGGGGCCTACATCAGCCTGGTGCGGGTGCCGCAATGGACCGACGGGATCACGGCAGGTGCCGGCTGGATCGCGCTGGCCATCGTGGTCTTTGCCAGCTGGAAACCCTGGCGCATCCTGCTTGGTGCCTATCTTTTCGGCGGAATCACTGTGCTTCAGCTTAATCTTCAGGCGGCGGGGGCGCGCATTCCGGTAGAGTACTTGTCGATGTCCCCCTATCTGATAACCATCCTTGTGCTGGTCATCATGTCCGCCGACCGGGGCCGCGCAGCGCTGAACGCGCCTGCGGCGCTTGGAAGAAATTTCCATGCTTCGCGCTGAGGCATGAATTCAAAGCCGGGGTTACCGGCACAACTGGGAGTGAACGAATGAGACGCAGAACCCTTCTTGCCGGTGCCGCCCTGGGCCTTGGTCTGACGCTTTCCGGCACGGCCATGGCGCAGGACAAGACCAAGGCCTGTTTTGTCTATGTCGGCCCGATCGGCGACGGCGGCTGGACCTATCAGCATCATCAGGGCCTGCTGGCCGTGCAGGAAGCATTCGGCGACAAGGTGGAAACCGCCTATCAGGAAAACGTGCCCGAAGGGGCCGATGCCGAACGCGTTCTGACCCAGATGGCGCTGTCAGGCTGCGACATCATCTTTACCACATCCTTCGGCTTCATGGATGCGACCAATGCGGTGGCCGCCAAGTTCCCCGATGTGAAGTTCGAACATGCAACGGGCTACAAGCGCGAACATCCGAACGTTGCCACCTACAACGCGCGCTTCTACGAAGGGCGCGCGGTGATGGGCACCATCGCCGGGCGCATGACCAAGTCGAACAAGATCGGCTATATCGCTTCTTTCCCGATCCCCGAGGTGATCCAGGGCATCAACTCCAGCTTCATCCATGCCAGGAAGGTGAACCCGGATGTCACCATCTCGGTCGTCTGGGCCTATACCTGGTTTGACCCGGCGAAAGAGGCGGACGCCGCCAAAGCGCTGATCGAACAGGGCGTGGACGTGATCCTGTCACACACCGATTCCACCGCGCCGCTGGCCGAACTGGCGAAAACGCCGGGCACCATCGGCTTTGGCCAGGCCTCGGACATGGCAGAATACAAGCCAAGCCCGCGCGTGTCGTCGATCATCGACAACTGGGCACCCTATTACATCAAGCGCGTCGGCGCGGTGATTGACGGCACCTGGGAACAGGCGGATGCCTGGGAAGGCATTGCAGGCGGCGAAGTGGAGATCGGCGAAATCACCGAAGCCGTTCCGGCAGAGGTGAAGGCCGAAGCCGAAGCAATGCGCGATGCGATTGCCGCCGGTAGCTACCACCCCTTCACCGGCCCGCTGAACAAGCAGGACGGAACCCCCTGGCTTGCCGAAGGCGAGACCGCCAGCGACGGCGACCTGCTGGGCATGAGCTTTTACGTCGAAGGCATCGAAGGCGACATTCCGAAATAGGCCGAAGCCGCCGGATCAAGGCAGGAAGGCCCGGGTCGATCCGGGCCTTTTTTCTTGGCGCAGCGATCCTTGCCGGGGCGCAGGCGGACGCTGCAAACCATGGTGCCGCGCCTTGCCATTTTCCGCGCCGCAGGGCAGCGTGCCCGGCATGAATGCGGATTTCCTGATCATCGGTGGCGGCATTGCCGGCATTTCGGCGGCGGCACGCCTGTCGCATCTGGGCAGCGTCACTGTGCTTGAGGCGGAAGCGGCGCTGGCCCACCATGCCTCGGGCCGCTCGGCCGCCCTGTACGAGCCGAAATACGGCCTGCCGCCCGTCGTCTCGCTGAGCATCGCGGGGGGCGATTACTTTCGCGCCGCGCCGAACGTGCTGTCGCCGCGCGGGTTGATGATCGTTGCCCGCAGCGAAGAGCGGGCCCGGTTCGACGCGGACATTGCCGATATGGACCTTGTGCCCGTCCCGGTGGACGAGGCTGTGGCGCGGGTCCCGGTCCTGAACCGCCGAACCGTCGCCCATGCCGCCCTGGCCGATCACGCCTGGGATATCGATACCGACCTGCTGTTGCAGGGCTTCGCACGCGAGGCGCGGGAAAATGGCGCGCAGATCGTCACCCGCGCGCGGGTGACGGCACTTGCCCGCACGCCGGGCGGATGGCGCGCCACCACCCGCGACGGACAGATCGAGGGTGCGCTGCTGGTAAACGCCGCCGGGGCCTGGGCAGATCAGATCGCTGCCCTGGCGGGCGTCCGGCCCCTTGGCCTGACGCCGTTGCGCCGGTCGATGGCCCGCATCCCGGCCCCCGACGGCCATGACCTGCGGGCCTGGCCGATGATCTTCGGGGCGGGCGAAACCTGGTACGCCAAACCCGATGCCGGCGCGCTGCTGGTGTCGCCCGCCGAAGAACATGCCATGGACCCGCATGATGCCTGGGCCGATGACATGGTGCTGGCCGAAGGGCTGGCGCGGTATGAGGCGATGGTGACCGAACCGGTCACCCGGCTGATCGCGTCCTGGGCCGGGCTGCGCACCTTCGCCCCGGACCGGGTTCTGGCCATCGGGCGGGACATCCGCGATCCGGCCTTTTTCTGGGTGGCAGGTCAGGGGGGATACGGTTTTCAGACCGCGCCCGCCGCATCGGCGCTGGTGGCCGATCTGGTGGCGGGACGCCCCCCGGCGCTGGACGCACCGACCGTGGCCGCGCTTGATCCGGCGCGGTTCGGCTGATGCAGGGGCCGGGCGGCAGACCAGGCGGCGGGCCGGATCAGGCCGCGTGGACCATCGGCAATGCCCCGGCCGAAGCGGGGCCTTGCCGCCCCCCGTGCCGGACAGGCAATGGGGCGGCCCATCGCCCGACCGCCGCCCGCGGCCGCCGCCCGAAACCATGCGCCGGAAAGCTGCGGCCTTCCCGCTGGCCCTGACACGCCGTCGCGGCCGCTGCCCGGTCAACCGCACGACGGTCTGTTTCCGGGACGGCACTCAGATGGGGCAGCGCAAGGGATGTGAATTCCGGCGGCACCTGGTTGCAACACATCCATCCAGCAACTGCGACGGCCGCCAAAGGACCTTCGGGCAGTATTGAGGGACCTGCCTTGTGCCGGGGCGGTGACGGCAGGGACGATATTGACGCCTTCCGGGGCAGCGCAGCGGAATGTCAGTGCAGGTTCTCTCGGCACGCCCGGTGACACAGGCCGGCACTGCCATCACGGCCTTACAATTCAGATGACAACGGTCACCGTCCCGCATAGGGATGTCTGGCGCGGCCTGTTTGAAATTACCCGTTTTGTACCGTCAGGAGTTTAGCCGATGACCCGCCATGATGCCCTGACTGCCCCTGTCTTTACCTTTTCGATGTCGATGCTTTTGGCTGCCGCAGCGGGCGCGCAGGACATGCCCGCAGTCACACCGCCGACACCGGACGAGCTTGCCTTTTCCGTTCAGAACATGGACCCATCGGCCAGCCCCCGGACCGATTTCTATCGCTATGCCTCGGGTGCCTGGCAGGACCGGGTGGAACGCCCCGAGCGGCTGGCGATGTACAGCATCTTCGACATCATGGGCGAGCGTCAGAAGGCATTGATGAAGGTCGTCCTGACGCAGATCGGCGCACAGGCCGCCACCGCGCCCAGGGGCAGCCCCGAACAGCAGGTCGGCACGCTTTACAACGCCTATATGGATATGTCCGCCCGTGACGCCGCCGGGATGACACCGTTGCAGCCCCAGCTTGATGCCATTGCGGCGATCCGGTCAACGGATGATCTGGTGCGCTATCTTGGCACGGCCAAGGCCACCACATCTGCACCGCGCGGGCTGCTGGACCTGACGCCGGAAGTCGGCCTCAACGACAGTTCCCGCTGGTTGGTCACCGTATATGCAGGCACATTCGGCGTGCCTTTCGATGACATTCTGGCAGAGCCGCCCGAAGCGCCGCGTCACGCAGGCTACAGGACCTATCTGACCCAGGTGATGCAGGTGGCCGGATATGCGCCGGAGGAGGCCGCGCGACTGGCCGGGCTGGCCACCACAATCGAGGCCGCGCTTCAGAAAGGCAAGCTGACCCCGGTCGAGGCCAACGACCCGGCCATGATCAACAATCCGATCAGCCTTGCCGCGATGCAGGCATTGATCCCGGAGTTGAACCTTCAGCTGTACCTTGATGCCATCGGCATTCCCGAACCGGGCGAGATGAACCTGTCAGAGCCGCGCTATTTTCCGGTTCTGTCACAGGTGCTGCGCGACCACAGCCTGCAGGACATCAAGGATTACCTGACTGTCCTGACCATCACCGGTTACTCCGGCATCCTTTCCACCGGCTTCAACGAGCCGGCACGCGTCTGGTCCGCCCTTCTGACCGGCGTGCCGGTACTGCCCCCGACCGAAGAACGCGCCCTTGCGCTGATCCACGGGGCCTTGGGCCATCCGCTGAGCCGCATCTATGTTGACAGCTTCTTCAGCGATGAAACGAAGGCCGGGGCGGAACAGATGATCGGCCAGATCGTCGGGGCCTTCCGGGCCCGCATCCCCTCACGCGACTGGCTGACCGAAGCGACCCGTACCGAGGCGCTGGCCAAGGTCGATGCCCTGACCGTCCGCGTCGGCTACCCCGAGAGCTGGATCGACTTTTCGGGTGTCGGAATCGGCCCCGACCTTGTGACGAATGTCAACGCCACCGCCGCCTTCCAGCACCGCCGCGCGGTGGCGCGGTTCGGCCAGCCCGTGGTGCAGGACGAATTCGCGTCAGAGCACACCTATGCCTTTGTCCAGAACGCGGCCTACGACCCGCAGTTGAACGGATTTGAGATTCCGGCGGCGATCCTGCAACCGCCGATGTATGATCCGGGGGTGGATTTCGCGGTGAACCTGTGCCGCATCGGCGCGGTGATCGGGCACGAGCTGACGCACGGCTTTGACACCATGGGTCGCCAGTTCGATGCCGGGGGCGACATCCGCGACTGGTGGACCCCGTCAGATGCCGCAGCCTTCACCAAGCAGGCGCAGAAGCTGATCGATCAGGCGAATGCGTATCAGGTGCTGCCCGGCCTGATGGCCAACGGCAAGATTGAGGTCGGCGAAAACATGGCCGACGTGGGGGGCCTGACGCTGGCGATGGAGGTTTTGCGCCAGCACCTTGCCGCCAACCCGGATCAGAACGTGAAGATTGACGGGCTTACGCCCGAACAGCGCTGCTTTCTGTCATGGGCGCAGATGTGGACCGCCAAAACCTCGGACGAGTTCCTGCGCCTCGTGATCGCCAATGATGCGCATCCGCCCGGCCCCTACCGCGCCGTGGCCGCCCCGCAGAACCTTGATGCCTTTTACGAGGCCTTCGGCATTGTGGAAGGTGATGCGATGTGGCTGCCACCCGAGCGGCGCGTGCGCGCCTGGTAGGCTGGCTCAGCCATCCACCCGGATGCGGGCGTTTGCCGGATCATAGGGGCTGTCTTCCACAACAACCGCGTCCCAGGCCTGCCGCAGCATCCGCACCTGAAGCTTCGTTCCCGCCGTGGCCAGATCGGCGCGGACATAGCCCATGCCGATCTGCCTGCCGAAGGCCACCGACCAGCCGCCGGATGTCAGCCGCCCGATCTTCTCGCCGTTCAGCAGCAAAGCCTCTTTCCCCCAGGGGTCGGCATCAGCCGGCCCGTCGATCAGCAGGGTTACGCATTTGCTGCGGATGCCGGTGGCCAGCATGGCATCCTTGCCCTGAAAATCCTTCCCAAGGTCGACAAACCGGTCCAGGCCCGCCTCCAGCGGTGTGGCATCGCGGCCCAGCTCAGTGCCGAAGGCGCGATAGCTTTTCTCCTGCCGCAGCCAGTTCTGCGCCCTTGCACCGACCGGCTTCATCCCGTGCTTTTCGCCCGCCGCCAGCAGCAGGTCCCACAGAAAGCGCTGCATTTCGATGGGGTGGTGCAGTTCCCAGCCCAGCTCGCCGGTATAGGCCACGCGGATGGCGTTGACCGGGCACATGCCCAGTTCGATCCGCCGCGCGGACAGCCAGGGGAAGCGGCGGTTCGACAGGACCGTGTCCGGATCGGCGTCCTTGACGATTTCTTTCAGAATGGCGCGGCTGGCGGGACCGGCCAGGGCGAAGACGCCCCATTGCGTCGTCACGTCATGGATGTCGGTCCAGCCGAACGCGGCGCGCTTGTCTTCGGCGCATTTGTGCAGGTAGTCGGCGTCATAGGCCGTCCAGGCCCCGGCGCTGACCAGATAATACTCCTGCTCGGCCAGCCGCACGATGGTGTATTCGCTGCGCGTGGTGCCTGCGGGGGTCAGGGCATAGGTCAGGTTGATGCGGCCCACGGCGGGCAGCCTGTTGGTGGTGAACCAGTCCAGAAATGCCGTGGCCCCCGGGCCGCGCACCAGATGCTTGGTAAAGGCCGTGGCATCGATCAGCCCTGCCGTTTCGCGGATCGCTTTCGCCTCGGCCACCGCATGGGGCCACCAGGTTCCGCGGCGGAAGCTGCGCCCGTCATGGTCAAAGCTGGCGGGCGCATCCTTTGGCCCGTAGTAATTGGGGCGTTCCCAGCCGTTCACCTGGCCCATCTGCGCGCCCAGCGCCAACTGGCGGTCATAGACCGGGGCGGTGCGCAGCGGACGGCAGGCTTCGCGTTCCTCATCCGGGTGGTGCAGGATGAAGACATGCGCATAACATTCCTCGTTCTTGCGCGCCGCGTATTCGGTCGTCATCCAGCCGCCAAAGCGGCGCGGATCAAGGCTGGCCATGTCAATTTCGGCTTCGCCCTGCACCATCATCTGGGCAAGGTAATACCCCGTGCCGCCTGCGGCGGTGATGCCAAAGCTGAAGCCTTCGGCCAGCCACATGTTGCGCAGGCCCGGGGCCGGGCCAACCAGCGGGTTGCCATCGGGCGTGTAGCAGATCGGGCCATTGAAATCATCCTTCAGACCCACCGTTTCGGATGACGGAATGCGGTGGATCATGCTGAGGTATTCCGTCTCGATCCGATCGAGGTCCAGCGGGAACAGATCAGCGCGGAAGGATGGCGGCACGTCATACAGGAACCGCGCCGGGGCATTGCGCTCGTAGGGGCCCAGAATCCAGCCGCCGCGTTCCTCGCGCACATACCATTTGGCATCGGCATCGCGCAGCACCGGGTGCTGGGGGTTGGTCTTGCGCCACTCCACCAGTGCCGGGTCAGGTTCGGTCACGATATACTGATGTTCCACCGGAATGGCCGGAGTCCTGATGCCCAGCAGCCGCGCCGTGCGCTGCGCGTGGTTTCCGGTCGCCGTCACGACATGCTCGGCATGGATGGTAAAGCTGTCGTCAGACGCCACCAGATTGCCGCCCTGGTCCACCATGCGGCGGCAGGTGACGATCCATTCGTCGCCGGTCCAGAAATATCCGTCCACCTGCACCCGGCGTTCAAACTGCGCACCAAACTGCCGCGCGCCCTTGGCCATGGCCTGGGTCACATCAGCGGGGTTGATATAGCCGTCCTGCGGATGGAACAGCGCGCCTTTCAGATCATCGGTGCGCACCAGCGGCCAGCGGTCGCGGATTTCTTTCGGGGTCAGGAATTCATGGTACACGCCTGCTGTTTCCGCCACGGTGGAATAGAGCATGTATTCATCCATCCGCGCATCGGTCTGGGCCATGCGCAGGTTGCCCACCACATAAAAACCGGGGTTCAGGCCTGTCTCTGCCTCCAGCCCCTTGTAGAAATCCACGCTGTACTTGTGGATATGGGTGGTGGCGAAGCCCAGGTTGAACAGCGGCAGCAGGCCGGCGGCGTGCCAGGTGGAACCTGCCGTCAATTCGTCGCGTTCCACCAGCATCGTGTCCCAGCCGGCCCTGGCCAGATGATAGGCGATCCCCGTTCCAACCGCGCCGCCACCGACGACCAGGGCTTTGACATGTGTCTTCATCGGGGCGGCCTCCGTCGATTTGGGTTTGGCACAGTCATGCCCCAATCGCTGCGCAACGGGCAAGGCCGCCCGACCTTTGCCAGACGAAAACGACATGGGTTTGGGTCGTGGCACGGCGGCAGGCCGATCCGGGGGCTGCCCTGCCCCGCTCAGCGCCGGCGGAGCGGCCCGACAATCGCCGACAGGGCAAAGACCACCGCCGCGCAGGCGATGATGGACGGCCCTGCAGGCGTGTCCTGCCACAGCGACAGTCCCAGCCCGCCGATGCTGGCCACCGCCCCGATCCCCACCGCCAGCGCCGCCATGCTTTCCGGGCTGCGCGCCATCCCCCGCGCGGCGGCGGCGGGGATGATCAGCATCGCCGCAATCAGCAGTGCCCCCACAACCTTCAGCGCCACCGCCACCACAACGGCCAGCGCCAGCACCAGCACCAGACGCTCGCGGTCGGGATTGATCCCCGAGGCATGGGCCAGGTCCCCGTTCAGCGTTGCCGTCAGCAGCGCCGACCAGCGCCAGATCAGCAATGCGGCCACCAGACCGGCCCCGCCCCAGATCTGGGCCAGATCGCCCCGCGTCACCGCCAGGATGTCGCCAAAGAGCCAGGCCGACAGATCGGTGCGCACGCCATGCACGAAGCTGATCGCGACCAGGCCAAAGGCCAGCGCCGAATGGGCCAGCACGCCCAGCGTCGTATCCATCGCCCAGCCGCGTGCCGCCAGCGTGGCCACGGTGACCGCCATCAGCAATGCCACCGCCAGCGTGCCAAGCCCCACGGGCAGGTCAGTTGCCAGCGCCAGCGCCACGCCCAGAATGGCTGCGTGCGCCGTGGCATCGCCGAAATAGGCCATGCGCCGCCAGACCACGAAGGCCCCCAACGGCCCGGTCGCCAGCGACAGGCCGAAACCGGCCAGCCCGGCGCGGACAAGGAAATCATCAAGCATGGCCGTGCCCCCGGGGGTCGCCGACCCTGGGGCGGGCAGAGCCGTGCCCGTGGTCATGGCCGTGGTCATGCGTGTGGTCATGCGTGTGGTCGTGGTCATGCTCATGCCGGTACAGCGCCAGCGCACCCTGCGTGCCCAATCCGAACATCGCGCGGTATTCCGGCGCGTGCGACACCACCTGCGGGGTACCTTCGCAGCAGATGTGACCGTTCAGGCAGATCACCCTGTCAGAGGCCGACATGACCACATGCAGGTCATGGCTGACCATCAGCACAGCGCAGCCGGTATCGTGCCGCAGTTCGTCGATCAGGCGGTAGAACGCCGCCTCGCCGGGTTGGTCCAGCCCCTGCGTCGGCTCGTCCAGGATCAGCAGGTCCGGCTCGGTCAGCAGGGCGCGTGCCAGCAGCACGCGCTGGAACTGCCCGCCCGACAGGTCGGCCATCTGCCGGTCTGCCACCTCGGGCACGCCCACCCGCGCCAGTGCCGCAGCAGAGGCGGCCGGCGGATGGCGGCGCGGAAGTGACAGAAACCGGCGCGCGGTGATCGGCAGGGTGCGGTCGATCTGCAGGCGCTGCGGCACATAGCCGATGCGCAGCCCGGCGCGGCGGCTGACCCGGCCCGCCGCCAGCGGCGTGATCCCGAGAAGGGCGCGCAGCAGCGTGGATTTTCCCGACCCGTTCGGGCCGACGATGGTCACGATCTCTGCCGGGTCCACCCGCAGCGAGATGTCGTGCAGCACCTCGGTTCCGGCAAAGCGCACACAGGCATGGTCTGCCGCGATCAGGCTCATGCTGCGGCCCCGGTCCGGCAGGCGGGACACAGGCCCAGCGCCTCGATATTGCTGCGCTCGATCACAAAGCCCAGGTCGCTGGCAGCTTTGTCCAATGCGGCGCGCACCGCGGCTGCGGGCGCTTCGGCCACGGCATCGCACAGGCGGCAGATCAGAAAGGCCGGGGCATGTGCCTCGCCAGGATGCATGCAGGCGGTAAAGGCGTTCAGACGCCGGATGCGGTGGGCCAGCCCCTGTTCTACCAGAAACTCCAGCGCCCGATAGGCCACAGGGGGCTGGTTGCCATAGCCTTCTGCCGACAGCCGGTCGAGCACGTCATAGGCCCCCAGCGCCCGGTGGGCCTCCAGCAGAATCTCCAGCGTGCGGCGGCGGACCGGGGTCAGGCGCAGGCCCTTGTCGCGGCTCAGCGCTTCGGCCCGCGCCATCATGTCACCGGCGCAATGGGCGTGATCATGCCGGGCAAAGGCACGGCTGTTAGGGGCGTCCTGCATCTCTGGGCCTCTTGACTTGTTATAGTATAACATACATAGCGGCAGCATCACGGCACCGGAAGGGGTTTCAATGCGTTATACCATATCGTTTGTGACGGCCAGCGCCCTGGCCGGCCTTGTCGGCGCGGCTGCGGCCGAGGTGCCGCGCGTCATCACCGACATCCCTCCGGTGCAGGCGCTGGTGGCGCAGGCGATGGGTGATCTGGGCCAGCCCGTCCTGCTGCTGGACAAGGGCGCGGATGCGCACAGCTTTCAGTTGCGCCCCAGTCAGGCCGCAGCTTTGGCAGAGGCAAATCTTGTGATCTGGATCGGGCCTGAAATGACGCCCTGGCTTGACCGCGCCCTGGGCGGTCTTGCCGCCGATGTCGCCCAGGTGCGGCTGCTGAAGGCCGAAGGCACAGATCTGCGATCCTACGGCGATGGTGCCGCACCGGCGGATGACAGCCACGCGGACGGGGAAGGACACGATCATGCCGCCGCCGCCCCCGCAGAGGACGGCCATGGCCATGATCACGATCATGAGCACGGCCATGCCCATGAGGGCGTTGATCCCCACGCCTGGCTCGACCCCGGCAATGCAAGGGTCTGGCTGGGCGTGATTGCGGCAGAGCTGGCGCGGCTGGACCCTGCGAATGCGGCAACCTATCAGGCCAATGCCGCGCGGGCCGATGCAGAGATTGCCGCCCTTGATGCCAGGCTTGATGCCGCGCTGGCACCGGTCCGGGACACACCCTTTGCCGTCTTTCATGATGCCTATGGCTATTTTGCCGACCATTACGGCCTGACCATCGCGGGCACGGTGGCGGTTGGCGATGCCGCTCCGCCCGGCGCGGCCCATCTGGCCGCGTTGCAGGCCCGCCTTGAAAAGGCGCAGTGCATCTTTCCCGAGACCCAGCATGACCCGAAGCTGGTCCAGACCATTGCCGCAGATACCGGCCTGCGGGTTGGCGGCGCGCTTGACCCGGAAGGCGCAGGTGTGGAACCGGGGCCGCAGGGCTACGGTGCCATTCTGTCCGGGCTGGCCGACACGCTGATCGCCTGTCTGGACCAGCCGGCACCTTGACCGGACCGGCTGTTCCGGCGCAGCCTTGCGGCTGATCGAAAGGAATCCGGTGTCCGCCAGTATAGCGCCCTTCGGGCAGACAGCCGCCGGACAGCCCGTGGCGGCCATCCGCATCGGCACTGCCGATCTGGCGGTGACAATCCTCAGTTTCGGGGCCGCCCTGCAGGATGTGCGCCTGCCCGGCATGGCGCATTCCCTGACCCTGGGCGGCCCCGTCATGGCGGCCTATGAAGGCCCGATGGGCTATTTCGGCACGATTGTGGGGCCGGTTGCCAACCGCATCGCGCGCGCGCAGGCCCGGATCGGCGGGCGGCTGTACCGCTTTGCCGCGAACGAAGGCACGACACTGCTGCATGGCGGCGCAACCGGCACCCAGACCCGGCTCTGGTCCGTTGACGGGGCAACGGCGACCACCGTTCGCCTGTCGCTGACCCTTGAAGATGGCGATGACGGCTTTCCGGGGCGGCGGCAGATCACCGCAGACTACAGCGTGGCGGGCAGCGCCCTGACCTTGCGCCTGTCGGCCACAACCGATGCGCCGACGCTGATGAACCTTGCCAGCCACAGTTACTGGAACCTGAACGGCAGCGCCACCACCTTCGGCCATACCCTGACCGTCGCCGCAGACGCCTGTCTGCCGACCGATGCCGCCAATCTTCCGACGGGAGAGCGGCGCGCCGTCTCGGGCACCTTCGATCTGCGCCGTCCGCGGCGGATCGACGGGACGGAAGGATTTGATCACAATTTCTGCCTGGCCCCGGCACCCCGCAGCCTGACCGACGTGGCCCGGCTTGCGGGCGACCATGTGGCGATGACCCTTGCCACCACCGAACCCGGCCTGCAGGTTTATGACGGACGCGCGCTGAACACCGGCCCCTTCCCCGGCCATTCCGGCCAGCCCTGCGGCCCCTTTGCCGGGCTGGCACTGGAAGCCCAGCGCTGGCCCGATGCGCCGAACCAGCCGGGGTTTCCGCCGGTCACGCTTGATCCGGGCGAGACATACCGGCAGGTGACACAGTGGCGGTTCAACGCAGCCTGAATCTGCAGGAAAAGCACGTTCACCCGTGCACCGGGCGTTCTTTCAGGGTCTTGCCCCCTCCAACAGCATGGGGTCGGGGCGGATGGGTGTTTCCGCAAAGCCGGGCGAGGGCGCGACTGCCGCCAGCAGGCAGATTACGGCAAGTTTGCCACCAAGGGCGCATCGCGCCCTTGTGACCTTGTTGGTTCCTTCAGTTCCAGTGTGCGTCCGCCTGCTCATTTGCCAGGGACAGACCGGGCTTTGCGACAGTGTGGGCCAAAGAAGAAAGGATGCCTTCACGAACAGTTGTCTGGCCTTTACAAACGGTCACTGACGGAAGGGCGGGTGACACCAGGCACTGCTGTCCAGGCCTTCCGCCGAATTGCCTGATCGTCGCATGCACGGACTTCTTGCGCCGCCCGGCCGATCATCCGGCAGCAAAACAAAGGCATGACGTGCCGTTTCCCGGCACAGGCGGCCCCGATCCATGGTCGAACAGTTGTCTGACAAACGGACGGGGGCTGGAGAGTCCGCGCGTGCCCAGGTCGGCAGCCTGCGTCACCGGGCGGCTTTCGCTTTTCCTGCTTCAAACTGGCTGGACACGCGACGCAGTGCGTGGGCATCAAGTGCGGCCTTGACGGCCTGCTGGCTTGACCGGCTTACCGGAAGCTTTTCCCCGCTTGAAAGACAGACGAACAGGCCAGTATCGTCCTTTGACAGCGCTGTCACCTGCCTGAACGCGACCCAATGCGACCTGTGAATCCGCATCCCTTCAAAGCGTTCCGCCGCCTGAATCGCGCGACTGATGGGAAACAGGATCAGACTGCGGCCCTTTGTTGTGACCACATGCAGATAATGCTGATCTGCAGACAGCGAGACGAGTTCAGCTCCCAGCTCGCGCGGAACCTTCGACCAGAAAGCCCTTTCAATATCTGTCAGTCCCGAGGCGGGCCCAGCCTCTTTTGCCGGGTCACGCCCGGACTGCCCCTTTGCCGCTTCGCTTTCGGGGGATGACGCTTCCTGGATCATCGGCACCGACAGCATCGTCAGGCGCGCTCCGTTGACAAGAAGCCAGGCACACAGCGTTGGCAGCGCCAAAGCAGTGATCTCGTCAATCAGCAGCAATGTCAGTGAAGGTTCCGAACCCAGATCCGGGGCGGGCGAAAACAAAAGGTCCAAAAGCAGCGAGACCGGCGCAAAGACAACGGATGCGCAGAGTGCCGTCAAAGTCACCAGAATGACGGGGCTGAGGCGAAAGGCCGCCAGCGCCTCATCAATCAGGTTCTGCGCGATCATCAGCAAAGGCAGAAGCAGCGCCACGTGCAACAGCCAGAAGGCGATCCGCTGAAATGGCGCAATATCTGCTGTAAGCGAGGGGTTTACGCTGAGAATGAGAACGGTCAGCGACGGGACCCAGACAAGGAAGAAGGTGATCGGGTTGCGCCATGTGTCGCGACCGATTGCAGACAATGTCATTGCAATGCGAGTCATTCCGCTCCCCGGCACCTCACGCGGGGGAGTGGAGCAGTTTTCCATCCTTTGCGCAAGTTGACCCGGACGCCGGTGGCGTCCGGGCGATACTGTCGCCTTATCCTGCTTCTCCTGCGCTGACCGCCAGTTTCTGCGCGCGCCAGTGCGCAATCTGCGGCATCACCGTGAAACGGTCTTGAAGCCAGAACATCAGGTTTCCCGCGCCCGCTCAAGCAACCCCGCGGCCTGGCCAGACGGCAATCATCCCCCGAGATCAAAGACCATCAGACCCGGGGATGCTTCGTCGTATTCGTGATCGACTGTGACGAATGCTTCGCCGCCCACAATCGCAAGACCCGATTGATCCCGTAGCCCGTCCAGGGCGAAGGCTTGCTCGATGCGTCCCGAGGCCGGATCGATGACGAGGATGTTCGGATAGTGCGCCGTCAGAGCGTAAAGACGGCCCGCATTATACTCGAGGCCCACGATCCTGTATTCGTCGAGAGTTCTGCCTTCACGGACTTCACCGCTCAGGACCAGCGGCTCCCATCCCGAGCCGGACTGGGCTTGCCTCCATAACCCGCCGTCCTCATCCGCGGCGAAGAGGCGTCCCGTGCCCGGCTCGAAAGCCATGGCCGTGACGTCGCCGGACGCCGGGAGGCCGGATCCGTCCGTACGCAGCGTTTCGCCACGACGCCAAACGCCGTCTGTCGCCTGCCAGGTGGGCAGGCTGTGGTCACGGCCAGCCACGACCGCACCGCTTTCGAGGGCGGCAACCGTTTCCACGCTGCCCTGCCGGGCGATCAGGGGAGCCCGGCTCATTGTCGTGCGAGACAGCAGCTTGTCGAGGTGCCGGGAAACCGCAAAGAGCTCGGCCTGGTCGGTGACGATCAGAAACTGATCCGCGCTGGCATCCCAAGCGATTCCCGACGGTTGGAGGATTTCGCCCGGATAGGTGAGGCTCCGGGTCAGTGCAGCGGTTTGCACCACTGGCACGGGCGGGTCTTCGGGGCTGGCGACCCATTCGGGAGTGTCACCGCCAATCCCGAAAATCTCGAAGACAGCGTGAACGCCAGTGCGCGTATTGAACAAGACGTGCCCTGAGGCAATGAGCGCGGTGACCGTCAAGCCGACAATTCCGAGCTTTCGGGCATTTGCTGTTTCACGGCGGAAGACCGGGCGGTGGATTTTTTCAGACATTGCTTCTTTCCAAGAAGGATTTAGTGGCCAGGGGGTGCCCGGCCGTTACCCGGCCGGGCGGCTTTCCCATCTCGGGGAAGGGATCAGTTCGCGCCGGGGGACAGGCGCTGTTCGAGCCAGTCAGCGATCTGCGGCATCACCGTGAAGCGATCCTGCGGACAGTGATCGTCAGTACCGCTGTAGATCAGCGTGCCGTCGACGGTGGAGTTGTTCGCAAGCTCCATATCGAACTCAGGTGCCACGTAGTCGTTGCGGGCGTTCACTGACAGGATCGGTACAACCGTTACCGTCTCGCCTGGCACGATGACGCCCTGGTCGATCAGGGAAAAGCCACGCATATGGGCGAGGAAGCCGGCAGGATCGGCCCCGCCGTCGATCTCGGTCCGGTCATAAAGCGCAAGGCGGTACATCAGGCCGACGCTCTCGAGCTGATCCTCCGGCACCTGGAAGGCCGAATGCAGCGGGCCGCAGACATTGACCGAGGCCGCGAAGAGATCGGCCCGCGTATGTGCGAGCTTCACCGCCGCGTTGCCCCCGAAGCTGACCCCCATGATGGCAATACGGTCTTCATCGAACCGGTCTGTTGCGCCAAGCGCCTCGGCCAGAGCGACCGGCAATTCTTCGTAGTCAGGCGCCAGCGGGAACTCAGCATTGGTGCCGGTCCCTGCGATGTCATACATCAGGAACGCCATGCCGCGGCTTGCGACGTCCTCCGCGAAGGTGAAGAACTCGCCCTGGTTCACATCGATCCCGTTCGAAGCGATCACCAGCGGCCAGCCGCCCGCCGGAGCTTCCCCCCGCGGTAGCAGGACGTGACCATCGGCTTCGCCATCCTGGAAGGGTACTGCGACGCGCTCGACTGCGAATCCGCGCAATTCGTGGGCGCGGTGGAGCGTCTCGAGGCTGGCCTCGAAAGCCGCCACCTCAGCCGGGTTCGGGGCAATCAGCGGGTACTTGGCGAGGCTGTAGTAAGCAGAGGCGCGCATGTAGAGCGCCGCCGCCGCTCCGGTCAGGCCGAGGGCTTCCTGTTCCTGCGCCAGGGTGCGAAGCCGGTCACCGGCGCTGGCAAACTCTTCGGTCCAGACCGGGGCACCCCCGGCCCCGCTTATGTCCACAAAGTCGGCTCCGGCCCCGGCTTCGGCGACGCGCGCGAGGATGCCCTGGAGAACGAGCGGGTCCGCACCATTCCATGTCCAATGGTTTGACCGGATGTCACGATAGAACTCAACCTCGTCTGCCAGGGCCGGATGCGCCGCTGTCTGTGCGGCGAAGAGGAGAGAAAAGACATAGGCGCGTTTCATGGTTGTTCCTTTCTGAGCGTGGGCGCGGATGTGCGACTCCGACGGCCAAGCAATCGGAGCTGGGCCGCAAAGTGACCAGACGCGCCTTCACGAACGGTGGGACTGCCTTCACGAACGGAAATGCCTGGGGATGACTTTCCAGAAAATGACACTGTGGGGGTGAAATCCTGCCACCAAGGCCGTGGTTTCAAAATGACGCAGCCTGCCGGCGGCGGGCTGGATGCGCGGTCCCGGCATCTTGCGGAGGGTGATCGGGCGAAGGCCTTGCGTCAGGGAAAGCCTGACATCACGGGCGTCGCGCACCGGACGCCCTTCAGCTTGCGGGGCAACAAAGGGGGGCCAAACGGCTGATCGGACGGATGAGGGGTGCGCTGAACACCGGCACCTTCCCCGGCCATTCCGGCCAGCCCTGCGGCCCCTTTGCCGGGCTGGCGCCGGAAGCCCGGCACTGGCCCGGTGCGCCGAACCAGCCGGGGTTTCCGCCGGTCACGCTTGATCCGGGCGAGACGTACCGGCAGGTGACGCAGGGGCAGTTTGCGGGGGGTGTAGGGCGGGAACTGGCAGGCCACCCAGGCCATGGGCGCGCCCTTGCCGGTGCCTGTCAGGGTTCTGAAACAGCATTCCGACCACCTGCCGGGCGGGAAAATCTTTCCGGTCAGGGGAAAGGAATTGCCGTTCCGCGCGGGCAAGGAAACACAGCGCGTTTCCCCGCCCCTGTGGAACGCCCGCACCGGACCCCCGCAGCACGAAAGGCCAGCGCCCGGCCCACCCACGGCGGGCGCTTTGCGCCCGCCGGGTCGGGCGCTGGCCTGCGGTGTTCCCGGACCTGCCGGTCTGCAGGGGACCGTTCCGCGCGGGCGGGGGAACGCGGGTCGCGTTTCCTGATCCGCCCGGAGAGGTGAAGGCACTTTCACCGCTTCCATGGCAGGGGCCATCGCCCCTGCCACAGCGCTTGGCTGGCATCAGAACCAGCCGGGAGCCAAAGCCCCCGGCCAGCGCCCGACCCGCCCATGGCGGGCGCTTCTCGCCCGCCGGGTCGGGCGCTGGCCTCTGTTGGTGCGGGTTGCACGGGTCTTGGTGGCAGCGTTCCGCGCAGGCGGGGAAACGCGAGTCGCGTTTCCTGATCCGCCCGGAGAGATGAAAGCACTGTCACCGCTTCAATGGCAGGGGCCATCGCCCCTGCCACAGCGCCGCGCCGCCCCTTGTCCAGCCGGGGGCCACAGCCCCCGGCCAGCGCCCGACCCGCCCATG
>JADCEL010000010.1 GCA_020250125.1 Rhodobacter sp. | reverse complement strand
ACCCGCACCATCCCTGTCAGCCTTGAGGCCGGATGGCTGACCGGCGACCGCCGCCACCCGGGCGAACACCGCTTCCCCGGCCTCACAAGCCTCGTCCGCTCCACCACAGAGGTCGGACGCATGGGAAAAATCCCGCGCGAAACATGGGAAAAATCCCGCGCGAAACCAGATACGTCATCTCCTCTGCCGCCCTGGCACCCGAACGCGCCGCGCAGGCCCCGGCATGCAGATCGGGGTTGGGCGGCAGGGCCATCGCGGTGCCGCCTTTGGGACAGGCCCATGCCGCCGCAACCGGCGCGCCGGCACCGGTGGTGCCCGCACAGCCCGGTCTTTCTTGCGCCGGGCCGCCAGTGCTTGTATCTGATACCTTCCCGGCTAGAATACCGGGCGAAAGCGGATCCTGTGGCGCACCCGCAGGCAGGATCCGGCCCCAGACCGGAGATCACGCATGTCCTGGACGGATGAGCGCGTCGAGACGCTGAAGAAAATGTGGGCCGAAGGCCAGAGCGCCAGCCAGATTGCCAAGGAACTGGGCGGTGTGACGCGCAATGCCGTGATCGGCAAGGTCCACCGCCTGGGCCTGTCGAACCGCGTCGGCGCGGGCAAGGCCGAGGAGGAAGAGGGCGATCCGGTCCTGGCCACCGCTGCCCCGCTTTGGGCCGATCCCCCGGCCCCGCCCGCCGCCGAGCGCGGCACGGAACTGCGGGCAACCCCCGACCGCCCGGCCCCGCCTGCGGGGGGGGCCACAATCACGCCGCTGCCGACCCGCAAGGCGATCATCCCGGCGGGGCAGCCCCTGCCGCCGCAGCCATCGGCGAACGAGATCAGCCCCGAAGCGCTGGCATCGGTGCGCGAAGTGGAAAAGCGCGCGCGCCGCTTAAGCCTGATGGAACTGACCGAACGCACCTGCAAATGGCCGATCGGCGATCCGGCGACGGATGATTTCTGGTTCTGCGGCCTGCCGACCCAGGCCGGCAAGCCCTATTGTGATGCCCATGTCGGCGTCGCGTTCCAGCCGATGAGCGCAAGGCGCGACCGGCGGCGGTAGCAGCGTGCCGAAGCAGCATCGCCGCCGCTTGCCGGACGGGAAGATCATCCCGATCCGCCGGAAAGGCGCGTTGCAATTCCGGGCGGACCCCGGAACGCAGCGCGTTTCCCCGCCCGGTCAGGGACCAAGGCCCCACAGGGACCCGTCATGCAAGCGCAGTGCAGGCCAGCGCCTCCCGAAGGCGGGCCGGGCGCAGGCCAGGGGCTGGGGCAGGCACTTTTCAGCCGCCTGTCAGGCCCCGCCTTCACAAACGGGAAGGCCGCGCGGCAGGGTGCTGCCCCCTCTGGGCGGGACGACGCCCGTGCAGGTGCCTGCTGCCGGCTAGCGGGCATCTGCCCTGCGCGCCGCACTGTCGCATGGACGGCGTTCCAGGGCCTTGGCGGCCCCGTTCTTTCGCAAACTGCTGTGCGGCGCGGCGAACGGTGCCTGCCCGGCCTTCGCCCGTCCGCGGCGCAGTACCGCTTGCCTGACGCCCGTGTCGCGCACCCTCTTGACGTCCGGCTGCCGGTGAACACGGGGCCGTCGGCGCGACCCCTTGCGCGGGCCTGGGACGATGGCCGGGCCTTTCCATGCGGATGGTGCCTGCCTATAAGGTGCCCACCGTTATTGCGAGGCCCGGATGCGCAAGGCAGAGATCACCCGCACGACCCATGAGACCGAAATTTCGGTGTCCGTGACGCTGGACGGCACCGGTCAGCACCGGATGGCGACCGGGGTGGGGTTCTTCGACCATATGCTGGATCAGTTGTCCCGCCATGCGCTGATCGACATTGCACTGACGGCAAAGGGTGATCTGCACATCGACGATCACCACACGGTGGAAGACTGCGGCATCGCGCTGGGCCAGGCCCTGGCCCTTGCGCTGGGCGACAAGCGCGGCATCCGCCGCTACGGCGAATGCAGCCTGCCCATGGATGATGCGCAGGTGCGCTGCGCCCTTGACCTGTCGGGGCGGCCCTTTCTGGTCTGGAATGTTCCCTTCCCCACGCCGAAGATCGGCAGTTTTGATACGGAACTGGTGCGCGAATTCTTTCAGGCGCTGGCAACCCATGGCGGCATCACCCTGCATGTTGACCTGATCCATGGGCTGAACAGCCACCATATTGCGGAAGCCGTCTTCAAGGCCGTGGCCCGCAGCCTGCGACTGGCGGTCGAGGCCGACCCGCGTGCGGCGGGCAGCATCCCTTCGACCAAGGGGACGCTTTAGGTCATGCTGACCGTTCTGGTCGATTATGACAGCGGCAACCTGCATTCCGCCGAAAAGGCGTTTCAGCGCATGGCACGGGAGGTGGGCGGGGGCGATGTTCTGGTCAGCCGTCACCCCGGAGATGTGGCACGGGCCGACCGGATCGTGCTGCCGGGCGACGGGGCCTTTCCCGCCTGCCGCCGCGCCCTGGGCAGTATCGGCGGCCTGTTCGAGGCGATGCAAGAGGCGGTCACCGTCCGGGGACGCCCCTTTCTGGGCATCTGTGTTGGCATGCAGATGCTGGCGACACGCGGGCTGGAGTACGGCGTGACAGACGGCTTCGGCTGGATCGGGGGCGAGGTGGCCCGGATTGCGCCCCTGGACCCGTCGCTCAAGGTGCCGCACATGGGCTGGAACGATCTGGTGATCGACCGTCCGCATCCGCTGCTGGAGGGGATTGCAACGGGTGACCACGCCTATTTCGTGCATTCCTTCCAGTTCCGTGTCGCGGACAGCGCGCATCTGCTGGCCCATGCCGATTACGGCGGGCCTGTCACCGCGATCATCGGGTCCGGCACCGTGGTGGGCACGCAGTTCCACCCCGAGAAAAGCCAGGCAACAGGGCTGCGGCTGATCGGGAACTTCCTGCGCTGGATGCCCTGACGGGATCAGACCGAACCTGCCGCCCGCGGGTCTGCCTGCCGGCTTGCTGCTTGGGCAATGCGGTCACAGATTCCCGCCCGGTGGAACCGCCTGGTTCCCTTGCCACGGCCGGGGTCAGCAAAAGGCAGGCCGGCATGATGCACAGGGATCGGGTCGCCGCCGCTTTGCGTGCATGGCATTGCGGCGCTTGACCGGGGAAAGATGGCCGGGCCGGTCCTGTGGCGGCACCGTCACCATTTCTTCAGGGCCAGCCTGTCGCGGACCAGCGCCAGCAGAAGTTGCAGCGACAGCCCGCCAAGGATCAGCGCGGTATCAAGCGCAAATCCGGGCGGGACCGCCTGCCTGACCGCCTGAGCGCTCAGGGCCAGCAGGCTGCCTGCCGCGAAAACGGGCAAGGCATTGCGCCCGAGCAGGGCCAAAGGCGCGGCGGCGGCAGCGCCGCAGGCCCGGCGCACCCAGCCCCAGGACGACAGCAGATAGGCCAGGGCCAGAATATGGATCAGGCGCGGCCAGGTCACATAGGTCTTGTCGGTGATGGTGAAAAACCGGTCGACGCCGTTCTGGTTGGCCAGCCACATCAGATGGTTCAGCGTCTCGCCCACGGGCGGCACCCGGACCCAAAGCAGCGCCCCCAGCACAATGGCCCCGGCCAGCCACTGCGCCCAGCGGCGCACCGGAACAAGGCGGCGGCCCTGCCGCAGCGCCACCCCGGTCAGCAGGCCGGTGACGAAGACCACCTGCCAGGCCAGCGGATTGAAGAACCAGCCCCCGGCATTGGGAAAGGCCGGCAGGTTCCAGGCAAACAGCCCCGTCAGCAACCACAGGGCCGCCGACAGGCCCGCAAGACGCCAGGGCCGCCGCAGCGCCAGCCACAGTATGGCGGGTGCCGCGAACAGCATCACCGCATACATCGGCAGGATGTTGACATAGCCCAGCTGATGCGTCAGCAGCGGCACGCCGACCAGAAAGCCCAGCGGTTCGCGCAGAAGGACCTGCACCTCGTTCACCCGAAGCCCGTGTGATGTGCCCAGCCACAGCGCCGCGCCGGCCGCAATGGCCAGCGCCCAGGCCGTCATGAAAAGATGTACAAGATACAGCGTCCAGACACGCGACCAGACCCGCCCGATGCCGGGCCACCACGGCGCCTTGCGCAACAGCGGGCTGTAGGCCAGCCCCGCCGCCACGCCCGACATCAGGACAAAACCCTCGGCGGCGTCGGAAAGCCCGAAGTTCCGGCTGGTGAAATTCTCGTATACTGTGCCGGGCACGTGGTTGATGAAGATCATCGCCAGGGCCAGGCCGCGAAACACGTCCAGCCGCAGGTCGCGCTGCGCCCCTGCCGCCCGATCCGCCCGATCCGCCGCAATCTCTGACATCTAGGGACGCGCGGCTCCGGCACAGGCGACGCCGGGCGGCAGGGGCGGTATATCCGCGTTGCCCCGCCAGGCGCGCAGGATCTGGTGATGGTGCCGGATGACCGGCGCAGGGGTCAGTTCAGACGGAACAGCCATCAGGCTGCTGCGGCTGTCCTGCGAAAACCACGAAATCAGAAACGGTGCAAGGATCATCGGCAGGGACACCGGCAGAAGCCACGGCACCAGACCGGGGGCCAGCACGGAACTGGCCGTCAGCCCGATCAGGCCGGTCACCGTGATCCAGCGGCTGGCGGCCCAGGCCGCAGTCAGGGTCATCCTGCCGTCGCCCCGGTTGCTGGCCGGCCAGCCGCCATCCCGCCCGGTCAGCACCTGAAACACCGAACGGGTCTGATACATCAGGAAGATGGGGGCCATGACAGAGGACAAAAGCAGTTCCAGCAGCGTCGAGGCCATCGCCCGGCCCCCGCCGCCAAAGCCGCGCGCCCGGCCGCTGGCGGCGGCATCGATGGCAATCAGCAGTTTGGGCAGAAAAAGCAGGCCGAAGATGCCCACCGCAAGGCCAATGGCCTTGGCCGTTTCATCGGCGGGAAGAACCGGGACCGGCCGGTTTGCCAAGGGGAAGTAATCGGGCGGCGCATCAAGAACCTGGGCCGCAATGCTGGCAAGGATGAAGGCCAGCCAGAACAGCGGTGCGATATAGGCAAGAATGCCCTGGACGAAGACCCAGCGGCTCCAGCCTTGCAGTCCGGGCGCGCCGACAAGGCGGGCGTGCTGAAGGTTGCCCTGGCACCAGCGCCGGTCACGCCGGGCATAATCGACGATGTTTTCCGGCCCCTCTTCGAACGATCCTTCCAGATCGTCGTCCAGCCGCACGGTCCAGCCGGCACGGGCCAGCAGGGCCGCCTCGACAAAGTCATGGCTCAGGATATGCCCGCCGAAGGGCGGCGGGCCGGAAAGTTCCGGCAGGCCGCAGCTGGCCGCAAAGGCGCGGACCCGCACAAGCGTGTTGTGCCCCCAGAAGGGCCCGGTCCGCCCCTGCATCATCGCCAGGCCACGGGCAAAGACCGGGGAATGGAAGCTGGCGGAAAACTGCATGATCCGGCCAAAGCGCGACCGGGCACCGACGATGCGCGGCAGGCTTTGCAGCAGGCCCAGGGCCGGGTCCGCTTCCATCCGGCGGACCATCGCGGCAATGGTCGCCCCTTCCATCAGACTGTCGGCATCAAGGATCAGCGCATAGTCGTAAGACCCGCCCGAGGTCTGGATGAAATCCTCGATATTGCCGGCCTTGCGCCCCGTATTGCGGTCACGCCTGCGATAGAACATGCGCCCTTCGCCCTGGCTGTCCGCCAGCAGCCGCAGGAACCACAGACGTTCGCGCGCCGCGATCGCATCGCTGGTCGTGTCAGACAGGATTGCAAAATCGAACACCGCGCCGGTGTCTTCGCCCCGGATCGAGGCATCCATGGCCGCAATGCGGGCAAAGGTGGTGACGGGATCCTCGTTGTAGACGGGAACCAGAACCACGGTGCGGCCCCGGATCGGTGCGCGGGTGTCGGGCCGCAGGACAGGGCGCGTGGTCAGGCCCAGCAGGCCCTGGGCGGCCCCCCAGGCCAGCCAGAAGGTCGACATCAGGATCAGCAGGCTGCGCAGCGCATCGAACATGTCCAGACCGTCTGCCTGCCCGACCTGCAGGAACAGCACAAACGCGGTGACTGCGGCTGCGAAGCTGACGGCAAAGGCCGCGGCCCTGGCCCTGCGCACCGACCTGCGATCCGGCACGGCATGGGCACGGGCGGGCATCGCTTAGCCCCCGCTGGTCCGCGCGCCGCCCGTGACGGGCGGCCGGGGGAACAGCCGGGCGAGCAGCCCCGGTGCGGCGGGCCGTTCAAGCCGCTGCTTTGGCATGGCCAAAGGGGCCTCAGGCGGGCATCCCACGCGCCGCACCAGAGCCTCGACGTCGCCCGGTGCAAAGTCAGGGTCAGACATCACGCCACCACCCATTGATACAGCCAAAGCTCTGTCAGTTTGCGTCCATAGCCCGCGATATGGGCCGAAAGCTCTACCGTGGCCCCGTCGGCGGCGGCCACATCCAGAACAAGACGCCACACATCCGTTCCCCCGATCCGCGACAGCGTCTGCGTCACGATCTTGCCTTGCGACACGGTGACAACGGCCTTTACCTTGGCCCCTTCGGAAAGGGTGGCCAGCAGACCGCCCTTGAAATCAACAACGAATTTGCGCGTGCCATCGGTATTCAGGACGCCGGACACACCGCCCGCCCCTGCCCGCGTCTCGCGGACATAGGCCAGCAGGTCTGCCGGCGCATGTTCCAGCGCGCCCCAGCGCAGCCGATAGGCGTATTCCCGCGCCTCTCCGGCGTGAACCCGGCCGTCCGGCACCCAGAAGGCGACGATGTTGTCGTTCACTTCCAGGTCGGTGGGGATTTCGACCAGACGCACCACGCCCCTGCCCCAATCGCCCAGCGGTTCCACATCCAGCGACGGGCGGCGTTCGTAATGCGCGCTGGCATCCTGATAGCTTTCGAAATCGCGGTCGCGCTGGTGCAGACCGAAGCTGCGAACGTTCTCTTCGGAAAAATAGCTGCCGGCCAGACGGGACGGATTGTTGAGCGGGCGCCAGATGACATCGCCATCGCGGCGCAGGATGCGCAGCCCGTCGCTGTCATGCACATTGGGCCGGAAGTCGTCGAAATCTGACCGGTTCTTTTCCGAAAACAGGAACATCGAGGTCAGCGGCGCAACGCCAAGCTGTTCGACATCGGCGCGGAAATACAGGCGTGCCGTCACGTCCATCACCGTCTGCGCGCCCGGCGTGATGACGAAACGGAAGGCACCGGTCACGCTTTCGCTTTCAAGGGCTGCGTAAACCGTGATCGTCCCGGTCAGGCCGCCGGGACGTTCGATGTAAAAGCGGCTGAACCGGGGAAACTCCTCGGCCGTGGACAAACCGGAATTCACCGCCAGACCGCGGGCAGACAGGCCATAGGCATTGCCCCGCCCCAGCGCGCGGAAATAACTGGCCCCCAGAAACGCCACCAGTTCGTCCCAGACATCGGGGCGGTTCAGCGGATGGTGCAGGCGGAAGCCCGCGACACCGGGCATCTCTGCATGTTCGGGAATGCGGGCGGACAGGTCGTTGAGAAATTCGAAATCATCGGTGGTGACCGGCATCGGCACGGCCTGATCCCCCGCAACCTCGAACAGCAGAACCGGGTCCCTGAACAGCCAGCCCAACGGGAAGGCGTGCAGACGGAAGAAGCTGTCTTCGCGCTGCCAGCGCGCCCGGTCGGGACGGAATCTGATCAGGCGGTAATCATCATATTTCAGATCATCCAGAAAGCCGGGTGCGCGGACCGGAGCCTGAAAGGGGGTGGCCGCCACGGCCTGCATTTCGGCGCTGAGGATGTCGAAGCTGAATTGCTGCGCTGCGGCGGGGGCAGATGTCTGTGCCCGGATCGCGCGGGGCAGCGCGGTTGTGGACAGAAGGATCACCGAAAGCGGCACCGCACGAAGGATGCTCCGGCGGGTCAGATGATCGGCACAGAGCGAAGAATTCTGCATGGTCTCTCGTATTTGCGGCGCAGTCCGGCGCGTATGTGGCATGTCGCCGCCACAGGTTCCAGCACCGCCGCCCTGCGAATCTTTCATGGCTGCCATGCAATTCAGGAAACCCTTGCGCCGGTGTTCCCAAGGCTCAGGACGGTGCGATGACCAAGGATGGCAGGCGGGCCTTTGCGGTTGCGGCATACCCGCGCCAAGCCCCCGCGCCCTGCTGTTGAAAAGCACCTCGTGCCAGGGTCGGGCGGGTACCGGCGCAGACCGGCAGCGATCCCTATCGCCGGAAGATGACGGGCAGCCACCCGATTGCAATGACCCGCCGGGGCGCAGGCGTCTTTGCCGCAGGCCTGGGGCCGGGCAGGCACGGATGCCGGTCGGTGCGCTGGCAGCAGCGATGGCACCGCCGCCGGAAGGTCAGGCGGCGATGAAATCGGCCAGCACGGCGGCAGTGCCGATGGCCCACAGATCGCGCAGCGCCACATCGAAGGCCCTGATGACCGCCGGGTCGCGCCCGGTCGCGCCATAGATGTCTTCCATCGCCAGCCAGCGGGACGGGTCCTGTCTTGCTGCCTGTGCCACGGTGGTCAGCCGGTCCCAGTTGGGATCGTTGGGTGCAATGGGCGCGCCGCCGTCGGTCTCGCCGGCGCAGTACCGGCACCACAGGGCGGATTCAAGGATCAGGCCCCGCGGCACGCGCCCGGCGGCAAGATTGTCCCGCAGCGAGGGCAGGATGAACTTGGGCTGGCGGTTGGACCCGTCCAGACACAGCCGGCGCACCGTATCGGCGATTTCGGGGTTGGCGAAGCGTTCCCGGATCAGCGCAAGATAATCGCCAAGGTCGGTGTCCGGCACCGGGGCCACGAAAGGGATGATCTCGTCGCGTTCCACCTTGGCCAGAAAGCCTGCGATCAGCGGATGGGCCATCGCCTCGTGTACCAGATCGATCCCCAGAAGTCCGGCCGGATAAGCGATGATGGCATGGCCCCCGTTCAGGATGCGGATCTTCATCGCCTCATAGGCATGGACATGATCGGTGAAGGTGACGCCAACCACCTCCAGCGGCGGGCGCCCCGCCGGAAAATTGTCTTCCAGCACCCATTGACGGAAGGGTTCGCAGGTGACAGGCACGGAATCGTCAAGACCAAGGCGGGCCGCTAGCGCGCGTTCACGCGGACCCGTCGCAGGGGTGATACGGTCGACCATGCCATTGGGAAAGGCAACATGCGCCGCAACCCAATCGGCCAGGTCCGGGTCCGACAGCCGGGCAAGGCCCACGACGGCATCGCGGGTGACGTGGCCATTGCCCGGCAGATTGTCGCAGGACATGACCGTGAAGGGCACAACGCCCGCCGCCCGCCGCGCCTTCAGCGCGGCAAGGATGGCCCCGAAGGCTGTTGCGGGACGGTCGGGGCGCGCGGCATCCGCCGCGATCTCTGCGGACGTCGGATCGAACCGGCCCGTGGCGGGGTCCACGAAATAGCCGCCTTCCGTCACGGTCAGCGACACGATCCGGATTGCGGGATCGGACATTGCGGCGATCAGCGCGGCATTGTCCGGCTGCACTTCGACAAAGCCGGTCATCGAACCGATGCGCCGCGCGCGGTGCCCGGCCGGGTCCAGTTCGATCACGGTGGACAGACAGTCCTGCGCCAGCAGCGCCTCGCGCATTCTGGCGTCCTGCGGGCGCACACCGGCACCAAGGATCGCCCAGTCCTGCCCCAGCCCCCTGGCAAACAGGTCGTCCAGATAAACCGCCTGATGGGCGCGGTGAAAGTTGCCCAGCCCGATATGGACAATTCCGGGCGACAGGCGGCTGCGGTCATAAGCGGGCATCAGCAGGGTCATGTCAGCTCATCCAGTTTCCGCCATCGACGTTGTACGTCTGGGCTACCACATAATCGGCCTCGGACGAGGCCAGAAAAACCGCCATCCCGGTCAGGTCCGCCGCCGTTCCCATGCGCCCGAAGGGCACGGCAAGGCCGACCTGCCGCTTTTTCTCGCCCGGAGGCAGTCCTTCATACCTCGCGAACAGCGCATCCACGCCGTCCCAGTGTTCGCCATCGACGACACCCGGCGCAATGGCATTCACGTTGATGCCGTGCGCAATCAGGTTCAGGCCCGCCGATTGGGTCAGGCTGATGATGGCGGCCTTGGTGGCGCAGTAAACGGCCACCAGCGGCTCGCCCCGCCGCCCGGCCTGGCTAGCCATGTTGATGATCTTGCCGCCGCCACCGCGCGCGATCATGTGCCGCGCCACCGCCTGCATCATGAACAGCGGCCCCGCGACATTGACCGCGAACAGCCGGTCATGGCTGGCCCGGGTGATGTCCACGATGGGCGCAAGATCGAACAGGGCGGCGTTGTTGACCAGAATGTCGATCCGCCCCATAAGCTGCACCGCTTCGGCCACGGCGGCGTCGATGCTGGCCTGATCGGTCACATCCAGCCGGATCGCAATCGCGCCCGCACCCAGCCGCGCCGCAGCGGCTTCGGCGGCGGGCATGTTGATGTCCGCAATCGCCACCCTTGCGCCTTCGCGCAGGTAAGCCCGCGCAAATTCCAGCCCGATGCCCCGCGCCGCCCCGGTGATCAGGGCGCATTTTCCGTCAAGTCTCATGCCATTGCCTTTCCGTCCGCGTCAAAGCGGTGCATCCTGCCGGTCTGCGGGGTCAGGAAGACCGCGTCGCCATGGCGCAGGCCGCTATCGCCGCCGGTGCGCACCGTGATCATCCCGGGGCCTTCGACCTGCACGCGCAGGAAGGTGTCGGACCCCAGATGTTCTGATATGCCGACCGTGCCCCGCCAGGTGCCGGCCGACGTCGACAGGTCGATATGTTCGGGCCGCAGGCCCATGGTGACGGCGCCGTGTCTTGCGGCCTCGGGCCCGCCGATCAGGTTCATCTTCGGGCTGCCGATGAAGCCCGCAACGAACAGGTTCGCGGGGGCCCGGTACAGGTCCAGCGGGCTGCCCACCTGTTCGATCCTGCCCTGGTTCACAACCACGATCTTGTCGGCCATGGTCATGGCTTCGACCTGATCATGGGTCACATAGATCATGGTGGTCTTCAGCGCCTGGTGCAGTTCGCTGATCTCCAGCCGCATGTTGACCCGCAGCGCCGCATCCAGATTGGACAGCGGTTCGTCGAACAGAAAGGCCTTTGGCTCGCGCACGATGGCCCGCCCGATGGCCACCCGCTGGCGCTGGCCGCCGGACAGCTGGCCAGGGCGGCGGTCCAGATAGCCGGTCAGGTTCAGCACCGCTGCGGCGGCTTCCACCTTTCGCGCAATCTCTGCCGGGTCCATCCCGGCCATTTTCAGCGGAAAGGCGATGTTCCTGCGCACGCTCATATGCGGGTAAAGCGCATAGCTTTGGAACACCATCGCAAGGCCCCGCTTGGCGGGCGGCAGTCCGGTGGCGTTCACACCGTCAATCTCGATCACGCCGCCCGACACATCTTCAAGCCCGGCGATCAGACGCAAAAGCGTGGACTTGCCGCAGCCTGACGGCCCGACGAAAACCACGAATTCCCCGTCCCCGATCTCAAGGTTGATCGACGGGATGACCGCAACTTCGCCAAAGCGCTTGGACACATTGCGCAGCGTGATCCTGCCCATCTTCAGGCCCCCCTCATTTCACCGCGCCGAACGTCAGGCCGCGCACAAGCTGTTTCTGGCTGAACCAGCCAAGGATCAGGATCGGCGCGATGGCCATGGTGCTGGCAGCGCTCAGCTTGGCATAGAACAGGCCTTCGGGGCTGGAGTAGCTGGCGATGAAGGCCGTCAGCGGGGCCGCCTTGGCCGCCGCCAGGTTCAGCGTCCAGAAGGCTTCGTTCCAGGCAAGGATGATGTTGAGCAGGATCGTGCTGGCGATGCCGGGCACCGCCATCGGCGCAAGCACATAGATGATTTCAGACCGCAGGCCGGCCCCGTCCATCCGCGCCGCCTCAAGGATTTCGGCGGGAATTTCCTTGAAATAGGTGTACAGCATCCAGACGATGATCGGCAGGTTGACCAGCGTCAGCACCCCGACAAGGCCCGATTTCGTATCCAGAAGCCCGGTGTCGCGAAAGATCAGGTACATCGGCACCAGCACGCCCACCGCCGGCATCATCTTGGTGGACAGCATCCACATCAGCACGTCCCTGGTGCGCCTGCCGGGAACAAAGGCCAGCGACCAGGCCGCCGGAATGGCGATCAGCACACCCAGCAGGGTCGATCCGACCGCGATCACGACGGAATTCCAGAAGTGGCGCGGATAGTCCGACCGTTCATTGACGGTCAGGTAATTCTCCACCGTCCAGTCGAAAAACAGGAAGGACGGGGGGGCTGCAATGGCCTCGCCTTCGGTCTTGAAGCTGGTCAGGAACGTCCACAGGACCGGAAAGAAGATCAGGAACCCGACGGTCCATGCCAGCGCCGTGACCGTGGCCTTGCGCGCGGTTGTGGTCTTGCGGGCCATGTCAGGCATCCAGGTTCCTGCCGATCATCCGCATCAGGAAGATCGCAACGACATTGGCCAGAATGACCGCGACAATCCCGCCCGCCGCCCCGCCGCCCACGTCGAACTGCAACATCGACTGCACATAGACCAGATAGGTCAGCGTGGTCGATGCCGTGCCGGGGCCGCCGTTTGTCGTCACCAGGATTTCGGCAAAGACCGACAGCAGAAAGATGGTCTGGATCAGGATCACCACGGTGATCGACCGCGTCAGATGCGGCACGGTGATGTAGACAAAGCGCGACAGCGGACCGGCGCCATCCATCGCGGCCGCTTCCATCTGCTCGCTGTCCAGCGATTGCAGCGCCGTCAGCAGGATCAGCGTGGCGAAGGGCAGCCATTGCCAGGCCACGATGAGGGTGATGGACAGCAGCGGGGATTGCGCCAGAAAATCATAAGGTTGCAGCCCCATCGCCTTGGCGGCATGGGCAAAAAGGCCGTTGACGGGATTCATGAACATGTTTGTCCAGACCAGCGCCGAAACCGTGGGCATCACGAAGAAGGGTGCGATCACCAGAATGCGCACGATCCCCTGCCCCCACATCGGCTGGTCCAGCAGCAGGGCCAGCAGGATGCCCCCGGTGACGGTGATCATGAGCACGCCCAGAACCAGCACCAGCGTGTTGCGCAGCGCGGTGAAAAAGGCGGGATCGGTCAGAAAATACCGGTAGTTCGAAAAGCCCGCCCATTCTTCCATGCCGGGCATCAGCAGGTTGTAGCGCAGAAACGAAAAATACAGCGTCATCGCCAGCGGCACGATCATCCAGAGAAACAGCAGGATCACGGCCGGAGAGATCATCAGGCGCGCGGCGGTGCGCGAATGTTGCGTCGCCATGTCGGACACCTTCGGGAAGACGGGGCAAGGCGTGGCGGGGACCGGACAACAGCCGGCCCCCGCCGGGGAAAAGGGGCTACTTGATGTAACCGGCCTTTGTCATTTCGCGAATCGCGAGGTCCTGCGAGTTCTTCAGCGCGTCGTCCAGCGAAGTCGTTCCGGCAAGCGCTGCCGAGAATTGCTGGCCCACCGCCGTCGCCAGACCCTGGAACTCCGGGATCGCGACGAACTGCACGCCGACGTAGGGCACCGGATCGACCGTCGGGTTGGTCGGGTCGGCCGAGTTGATGCTGTCCAGCGTCATCTTGGCAAAGGGAATCTTCGCGTATTCCGGGTTCTCATACAGCGAGGTGCGCGTGCCGGGGGGAACGTTGGCCCAGCCTTCTTTCGACGCGACAAGTTCCAGATAGGCCTTCGAGGTGGCCCATTCGACGAATTTCTTCGCCGAGGCTTCCTTCTGGGTTCCCGCCGGGATCGCCAGCGACCAGGCCCAAAGCCAGTTGCTGCGCCTGCCAAGGCCGTTGTCCGGTGCCAGGGCAAAGCCAACCTTGTCGGCCACGGTGCTGTCCGCACCGGTCACGAAGGATGCGGCGACGGTGGCGTCGATCCACATGCCGCATTTGCCCTGCTGGAACAGGGCCAGGTTTTCGTTGAAACCGTTGTTCGACGCGCCCGGAGGCCCGAAGTTGTTCATCATGTCCAGGTAATCGGTCAGCGTCGCCTTCCAGGCGGCACCATCGAACTGGGGCTTCCAGTCCATGTCGAACCACCTTGCACCATAGCTGTTCGACATGGCGGTCAGGAAGGCCATGTTTTCGCCCCAGCCCGCCTTGCCGCGCAGGCAGATGCCGTAAATCTCGTTCTCCTTGTCGGTCATCGCGGCGGCGGCAGCCTTGATATCGGCCCAGGTCGGGGCTTCGGGCATCGTCAGACCGGCCTTTTCCATCAGGTCCGTCCGGTACATGACCATCGAGCTTTCGCCATAGAACGGGGCCGCATACAGGTTGCCGTCCACGGTCAGGCCGCCACGGATGGCCGGCAGCAGATCATCGATGTCGAATTCGGCGGGCAGATCGTTCAGGCTGACCAGCCAGCCCTGCTTGCCCCAGATCGGAACCTCGTAGGTGCCGATGGTCATGATGTCGAACTGACCGCCCTTGGTGGCGATGTCCGTCGTGACCTTCTGGCGCAGAACGTTTTCTTCCAGCGTGACCCATTCCACAGTGATGTCGGGGTTCGCCGCCGTAAACTCCGACGTCAGGCCCTGCATCCGGATCATGTCGCCGTTGTTCACCGTTGCGATGGTGATGGTTTCGGCAAGGGCCGCCGTAGACAGGCCAGCCGCAACCGACGCGCCCAGCAGGGCGCGAAGCGTCAGTGTCATCAGTATCCTCCCTTGTCGGCGATTGAGCATTTCATCGCCTTATGGGCAATCCCTCATGACACGGACCGATCTGTCAATACTCTTCTGTTGGGCGCGTTTCAGCTTTGACCTGAAAACAGTCACATACCCGCAAGAATTGCCCGCGCACTGCCTTCGTCGGTCACCAGCCCGTTGAGAATCCGCGATTTCAGCGCCGCCCGGATCGGGGCCACCTTTGACGGGCCTGCCGCAATGCCGATCACCGGGCCGGGACGCCCCGCATCAACCCGGCCCCCCCGGCCGGGTCTGCACCCATCCGGGCGCCGCGTGAAGGAAAAGGTCAGGCGCAGGCTTGCCCCGCGTCACTTGGCTTGCCGTAAAGCAGACGCCTTCGAACAGGGGGGCGAGGCCGGTGATATCCGGGGATCGGCGCAGCCGCGCGGGGCTGGAAGACGTGGCCAGACAACAGGGCGGACCCAGGGCAGCGAAAACCCCCGCCACGCCTGCCATCGGCGTCAGCCCCTGCTCGAAGGCCGCCAGCAGGCGCGCCCGGCAGTCGGCCTCGAACCGTTCGGGCAGGGCCACGCCCCACCGTTCGCGCACTTCCCTCAGCACCGCCGGGTAACTGCGGCCCGGGAAATGGCGGCTGACAAAGGCCATGTCCATGTCGATGCCATAGCCCTTCAGCCCGGCAATCAGCATCCGCGCGCTGATGACCTTGCTGTCAATCAGCACGCCGTCGCAATCGAAGATCACAAGCACTGTCTTCATGCCGCAAAGCTTGGACGGCGCGGAACGGCAGGTCTGCCGCCGACCGGACCGGGGGCCGCTGCCCCATGGCGGGCCGGCGTCGGGGATTGCAATGACCCTGCCGCGCGCCGCCGGGTCTTCCGGCCCTGCGACCGCCCTTGCCTGTCGCAGACGGAGGTGCCGGGATGTCACCCGCCGCCGCCCTGCGGCAAGGGCGAAGCCTGCATCTTCTCGGCCTGAAGCGCCAGGGTGACGGACCCTGAAAAGATAACACCCGGCCCCCGGATACCATGCGCGTCCAGCACCTGGCGGATTTCCGGGCTGGCACCGGCAAGATACAGCCTTATCCCGCCCTTGTGCGCCTTGCGCGCGAGTCCCCCGATCACGTTCGCACCGGTTGAATCCAGAAACGGCACTGCGGCGAAATCCACGATCAGGGCGCGGTGGCCGTCGGAAATCCGGCCCAGCACGGACCCGATCGATGCCGCCGCCCCGAAGAAAAGCGCGCCCGTGATCCGGTAGATCACGATGCCGGGGTCTGCGGCCCGGGCCTCGTCATAGCTGCGGCCGTCGTCGGCGACATCCTCGCTGACAAAGGGGACGGCCGTTTCAACGGCGACCGCCCGCGACATGCGGTGGATGAACAGAACCGACCCAAGGGCGAACCCTACGACAATCGCCTCTGTCAGATCGCGGAAGACCGTCAGAAGAAAGGTCGCCCCCAGAACAGCGGCGTCACCCCGGCCCGACCGGACCAGGGTGGCGATGGCCGCCTTTTCGATCATGTTCCAGCTGACGACAGCCAGCACGCCCGCCAGCGCGGCCAGCGGAATGAAGGCGGCCAGAGGTGCCGCAACCAGCATGAAAACCAGCAGGAAAACCGCATGCAGCATTCCTGCCACCGGTCCATGGGCACCGGCGCGCACATTCGTGGCCGTGCGGGCGATGGTTCCGGTCACGCAGAATCCGCCGAACAGCGCCGATCCGATGTTGGCCACCCCCTGCGCCACCAGTTCTGCGTTTGACCGGTGCCGCCGCCCCGTCATCCCGTCGGCCACGACCGCAGACAGCAGCGACTCGATGGCACCCAGCAAGGCAAAGGACAGTGCCGCAGGCAGAACCTCGACGACCTTCGTCCAGCCAAATGCGGGCAGCGCCGGCCAGGGAAGGGTCGCGGGGATGCCCCCGAACCGGCTGCCCACGGTCGCCACCGGCAGACCGGCCAGCGTCGCCAGCAGCGTCATCGCCGCCACCGCGACCAGCATGCCCGGCCAGTGCGGCCGGACGCGCCTCAGCCCCAGGATGACCAGGACGGTTCCCGCCGAAAGCCCGGCCGCCGCCGCGCTGACCGAGGGCAGGGCCGCCCAAAGCACCGGCACCTTGTCCCGCAGCGGCCCCGGTTCGGGCACTGCCAGGGTCAGGCCCAGCAGTTCCTTTATCTGGCTGGCAAAGATGATCACCGCAATGCCGGCGGTGAAGCCGACCGTCACCGGAAAGGGAATGAACTTGATGAAGGTGCCCAGCCGCAGCCAGCCCACGGCGGCAAGCATCAGACCCGACAGGAAGGTGGCCAGAATCAGCCCGTCCATCCCGTGCTGTGCCACGGTGGCCGCGACCAGCACGATGAACGCCCCGGCCGGCCCGCCGATCTGGAACCGTGAGCCGCCCAGAAGCGACACCAGAAACCCGCCCGCGATCGCGGTGTAAAGCCCCTGCGCCGGTGTGGCACCCGAAGCGATGGCAATGGCCATCGACAGCGGCAGGGCCACAATCGCCACGGTCAGCCCCGCCACGGCATCCGCCCGCAGCTGTGCCGGACCGTATCCCTCGCGCAGGACCGTCACAAGCTTTGGCAGGAACAGATCGGCAAAGGCCACCCGGTCGGGCGGGGCGGCGGCAGGTGCGGTGTTGGATGGCATCGGAACCTCGGATAAGCGGGACGGGCAGGGACAGGGGGTGTCAGCTGCCCGGCAGAACGGACCCCGGCAGCCGCCGCATTCAGCACCCGCCCGTCTGGCTTGCGGCATTCCCGCCGGTCAGCCCGAAGCAGACTGTTTCCGCTGCGGCTGCCCGATGCACCAGACAGCCCGGCTTACGAATGACCTGGCCCATCCCCACCCCCATCCGCTGAATGGCGGCAAGCGTCCGTCCCGACCGCGCGGCACGCCTGGCCTGACCCTTCCCTGTCCGGGTTCCGGCCACGCGGGTCCGGGCAGAGACGGTCATGGAAAAGCGCCCCCTGGCGTCGGGACCACGCGCAGCCTGCGCCCTGATCGGGCCGGAGTAAAGCCTTGAACATCAAGACGCAGGGTCGCCACGTGGCCGCGACGCCGGACGGTCATCATCCGCACGCCGCGTCACCTGCGGGGCCAGGAAACGCAGCGCGTTTCCCCCGCGCGGGACGGTGCCGCCCGGACCGGTGCACTTGGCGCAAAGACAGGCCCGCGCCCGCCACGGGCGTGCGGTACGCACAGCGCAGGGCCGGGGCGATGGCCCCGGCCAGACCGCGCGGGGCCTGTGGAAGAGTTCCCTCTTTTCCGGGCGGCGGTTCATGCGGTTGGCATTGGTTCAGCGGTCTGCCGGGCAGAGCATTCCGAAACGCGTCAGGATCAACGGTGCGCGCGGCCGATGGGTTGCAGAACGCGGGCGTCGGTGGCTTGCCGTCCTGCACCATGCGCTGCCGGTCGGGGCCGATTGCTGCGAAACGCCGATCCTGCCTGAACGCATCGGCGGCAAGCGGCCGGGCGCATGTGAACAGCCACCGGAAGAAGACGGTCCTGCAGGGATCAACGGGGGAAGAACGCCGTTTCATCGGCCCTTTATGGATATATGCGGGTATTCCGGGTCAAAGACCTTCTCATCGATTGCGGGCATGGGCATAATCTGACCCTGGCCGAACGTCATGCCGACCCAAAGCAGCAAAGGCACAGTTCCGAGATGACCTTCACCCCCACCGCCTATAACCCGTATGATTTCGCCAACCGCCGCCACATCGGCCCCTCGCCCGAGGAAATGGCCGACATGCTGAAGGTGGTGGGCGTGCCCAGCCTTGATGCGCTGATTGCGCAAACCGTTCCCGCCTCGATCCGCCAGACGGATGCGCTGCCCTGGGCACCGCTGGCCGAGCACGAATTGCTGGCAAAGATGCGCGAGGTGGCGGCACAGAACCGGGTGATGACCAGCCTTATCGGGCAGGGCTATTCCGGCACCGTCACGCCGCCCGCGATCCAGCGCAACATCCTGGAAAATCCCGCCTGGTACACCGCCTATACCCCCTACCAGCCGGAAATCGCGCAAGGGCGGCTTGAGGCGCTGCTGAACTATCAGACCATGGTCGCCGACCTGACCGGCCTGCCCGTCGCCAATGCCAGCCTGCTGGACGAGGCGACGGCAGCCGCCGAAGCCATGACCATGGCCGAACGCAGCGCCAGAACTGCGGCACGCGCCTTTTTCATTGACCGCAACTGTCACCCGCAGACCATCGCTGTGATCCAGACCCGCGCCCGCCCGCTGGGGATCGAAACCATTGTCGGCGACCCTGAAAAGATCGATGCGGCGGCGGTTTTCGGCGCCATCTTCCAGTACCCCGGCACCTATGGCCATGTGCAGGATTTCACCGCGCAGATTGCGGCGCTTCACGCGGCAAAGGCGATTGCCATTGTCGCCACCGACCTGCTGGCGCTGTGCCTGCTGAAGGAACCGGGTGCCATGGGGGCCGATATTGCCGTGGGATCGTCGCAGCGCTTTGGCGTGCCGATGGGCTATGGCGGGCCGCACGCCGCCTTCATGTCCTGCCGCGATGAATTGAAGCGCGCCATGCCGGGCCGCATCGTGGGCGTGTCGGTTGATGCGCGCGGCGGGCGGGCGTACCGGCTGTCGCTGCAAACCCGCGAGCAGCATATCCGGCGCGAAAAGGCCACGTCCAACGTCTGCACCGCACAGGCGCTGCTGGCGGTGATGGCCGGCTTCTATGCGGTGTTTCACGGCCCGAAGGGGCTGCGCGCCATTGCCGAGCGCGTGCATTTCCTGACCAACCGGCTGTCGCGCGCCCTGCGTGCCGCCGGGGCAAAGGTTGCGCCCAGGGCCTTCTTCGACACGCTGACGGTCGAGGTGGGCGTGGGCCAGGCCGGCATTCTGGCCGCCGCCCGGCACGAAGGGCTGAACTTCCGCAAGATCGGCACCGACCGGGTCGGCATCGCGCTGGACGAGACGACGGACGAGAAGGTGCTGATCCGCGTGCTGCGCGCCTTCGGCATCGACGGGGTGCCGCCGCACCGCGCCACACTGGGCTTCCCCGAGGCGCTGCTGCGCCAGACCGATTATCTGACCCACCCGGTCTTTCACATGAACCGGGCGGAATCCGAGATGATGCGCTACATGCGCCGCCTGTCGGACCGCGATCTGGCGCTGGACCGGGCGATGATCCCGCTGGGGTCCTGCACGATGAAGCTGAACGCGGCGGCCGAGATGATGCCGGTCACCTGGCCCGAATTCGGCGCGCTGCATCCCTTTGCGCCGCGCGATCAGGCGCAGGGCTATCACCAGGCCATTGCCGATCTGGCTGACAGGCTGTGCGTGATCACCGGCTATGACGCCATGTCGATGCAGCCCAATTCCGGCGCCCAGGGCGAATATGCGGGGTTGCTGACAATTCAGGCCTGGCACCGGTCGCGCGGCGATCATCACCGCGATATCTGCCTGATTCCGGTATCGGCGCATGGCACCAATCCGGCCAGCGCCCAGATGGCGGGCATGAAGGTGGTGGTGGTGAAATCGGCCCCGAACGGCGATGTCGATCTGGACGATTTCCGCGCCAAGGCCGCCGGGGCGGGCGGGGCCCTTGCCGCCTGCATGATCACCTATCCCTCGACCCACGGCGTTTTCGAGGAAACGGTGCGCGAGCTTTGCCGGATCACCCATGACCATGGCGGGCAGGTCTATATCGACGGGGCGAACATGAACGCGATGGTCGGCCTGGTGCAGCCCGGTGCCATTGGCGGCGATGTCAGCCACCTCAACCTGCACAAGACCTTTGCCATTCCCCATGGCGGCGGCGGCCCCGGCATGGGGCCCATCGGGGTCAAGGCCCATCTTGCCCCCTTCCTGCCCGGGCATCCCGAAACCGGCGGTACCGAAGGGCCTGTCAGTGCGGCACCCTATGGCTCCGCCTCGATCCTGCTGATCTCCTGGGCCTATTGCCTGATGATGGGCGGGCCGGGCCTGACGCAGGCATCCAAGGTGGCGATCCTGAACGCCAATTACATCGCCGCCCGGCTGCGCGGGGCCTATGATGTGCTGTTCATGGGCAACAGGGGCCGCGTCGCCCATGAATGCATCCTGGACACCCGCCCCTTTGCCGCAGCGGGGGTGACGGTGGATGACATTGCCAAGCGCCTGATCGACAACGGCTTTCACGCGCCAACCATGAGCTGGCCCGTGGCTGGCACGCTGATGGTGGAACCCACCGAGTCCGAGACGAAGGCCGAGATCGACCGCTTCATCCTGGCGCTGCTGTCGATCCGCGAGGAAATCCGCGCGATCGAGACGGGCGCGATCGACCGCGACAACAATCCGCTGAAACACGCCCCCCACACGGTGAATGATCTGGTGGCGGACTGGGACCGGCCCTACAGCCGCGAACAGGGCTGCTTCCCGCCGGCCAGCTTCCGGGTGGACAAATACTGGCCCCCCGTGGGCCGGGTGGACAATGTCTATGGCGACCGCAATCTTGTGTGCATCTGCCCGCCCGTGGAAAGCTATATGGATGCGGCCGAGTGAGGTGGGCGGGGGCAGCGCACCGACCCCCGACAAATCTTCTGCGAAGATTTCCGCCCCGGAATTTTCGCAGAAAATTCGCCCCTGACGGCGACTGGCCGGATGGCCTTCTGTCTTGAAGGCCGGGGCAGGCCCCCTATATGACATTTGGAAATACAAATGTATGAGGGTGCCATGCCAGAGGCCGTCAAACTCACCTGTACCACCTGTGGCCAGGCCAACCGTGTTCCTGCGGCCCGTCTGGGCGACAGGCCGAAATGCGGTCACTGTGGCGATCCGCTGCTGACCGGGACGGTGGCGGACCTCGACTTGCGCATCCATGACAAGGCGACGCGCGGCGATGATCTGCCGCTGCTGGTCGATTACTGGGCCCCGTGGTGCGGCCCCTGCCGCGCGATGGCGCCCGAGTTTGCGCGTGCCGCCGCCAGCCTTGCGCCGATGGCCCGTCTGGCCAGGATCAATACGCAGGACCATCCAGAGGTTTCGGCCCGCCTCGGCATCCGGGGCATTCCGCTGCTGATCCTGTACCATCGGGGCCGCGAAGTGGCCCGCCTTGCCGGTGCCCGCCCCGCTGCCGGGATTGCTGCCTTTGTCCGCCAGTCCCTGTCGCAGCCCGCCTGAGCGCCCGCGCCCGCCTTGACAACCCCCGCCCCATCCGCCAGATAACGCCGCAGTGGGGTCGTAGCTCAGTTGGGAGAGCGCGTCGTTCGCAATGACGAGGTCAGGAGTTCGATCCTCCTCGGCTCCACCATACCGCTTGAAGCGGGCAGATCGCCCGGAATTGCTTGTCCGGTCATGACCGCCCCCCATGACAGGCAGGGTGCCGCCTGCCGTGCGGCAGTCTGGCGGCACGGCGTCCTGCGCCTGACAGGGCGGCGCAGGCCCGCCGCGGTGCCGCAAGGTCCGGGCCACCCGCGCAGGCAAACCCTGTGTTTTTCCGGGGGGGTGCCCCGGATGTGCGGCCAGAAAAAGGGCTGGCAGGCGGCGCGGTTGACCTGACGGGTCTTTCGTGTTTGTGCAGGCTGATCTGCAACCCCATGCAAGGGCTGGACCAGACCGTGACCGATCTGACATGCTTCAAGGCCTATGACATCCGGGGCCGTCTGGGCGCTGAGTTGACCGAAGACATCGCGCGGCGCATCGGCCGTGCCTTTGTGGCGGCGCTGGGTGCCCGCCGTGTCGTTGTGGGGCGCGATTGCCGGGCCTCTTCGCAGGGTCTGCTGCAATCGTGCATCGACGGGCTGGTGGCGGGCGGGGCCGAGGTGATCGACCTTGGCCTGTGCGGGACCGAAGAGATGTACTTTGCCGTCACCCATTTCGCGGCTGACGGCGGGATTGAAGTGACAGCATCGCACAATCCCATCGATTACAACGGCATGAAACTGGTGCGCAAGGGGTCGGCCCCCCTTGATGCGGCAACGGGACTGGCGCGGATCAAGGCCCTTGCCGAAGCAGATGCGCTGCCTGCCGTCCCCGGTGGCCGGGTCCGTCCGGGCGAGGGTGCGCGCGCCGCCTATGTCGCGCGCGTGCTGTCCTTTGTCGATCCGGCGGCGTTGCGCCCCATGACCATCCTTGTCAACGGCGGCAACGGCACCGCCGGCCCCACCTTTGACGCGATTGCCGCCGCTCTGAAGGTGGCCGGGGCACCGCTTGGCTTCGTGCGGCTTCATCACGACCCGGACGGGTCCTTTCCCAACGGCATTCCCAACCCGCTGCTGCCCGAAAACCGGCCTGTCACCGCTGCGGCGGTGGTTGCTGCCGGGGCGGATATGGGCGTTGCCTGGGACGGCGATTTCGACCGCTGCTTTCTGTTCGATCACACCGGGCGCTTCATTGCGGGGGAATACATCGTGGGTCTGCTGGCGCAGGCCTTTCTGGCCAGACAGCCGGGGGCCACGATCATCCACGACCCGCGCGTGATCTGGAACACGCAGGATGTCGTGGCACAGGCGGGCGGCCGCGCCGTGCAGGCCCGCACCGGGCATGCCTTTTTCAAGCAGGCGCTGCGCGACACCGGTGCCGTCTATGGTGGCGAGATGTCGGCCCATCACTATTTCCGCGACTTCATGTGCTGCGACAGCGGGATGATCCCCTGGCTGCTGGTGGCCGAGCTGGTCGGGCGTTCGGGACAATCCCTGTCAAGGCTGGTGTCGGACCGCATGGCGGCCTTTCCGTCGTCCGGCGAGATCAACTTCCGCCTCGATGATCCGGCTGCCGCCATCGCGCGCATCGAGGCGGCCTTTGCCGCAAAGGCGCCTGCGCGGGACGAAACCGATGGTCTGAGCCTTGTCTTCGACGACTGGCGGCTGAACCTGCGCCGGTCGAATACCGAGCCGCTGCTGCGCCTGAATGTCGAGGCAAGGGGGCAAGAGGCCGAACTGAAGACCCGGGTGGCGCAGGTGATTGCCTTGATCGGGGCCTCGCCCGAAACCGCATGATCCTGCAGCCCTGCCGGTGCCGGGGCGCGGACATGCCCGCCTTGGGTTTCGCCGCGCCCCGGCTGCGCTTTGGCCCCGTCCGGATGCCCCAATGGCATGGATGGTGCAACCGCGTTGCGCAAAGGGCGCGTCCGCATTGGCTTTGGTGCCGGGAAACGGCACCTGCCGTCAGGCGGGGTGGTGCCGGGGCGGTCGGGTGCGGCAGGGGCCGCGCGCCCGCCCCCGCCATGGGCTTTGGCCCGGTGCTGAAACAGCAATTTGGCCGCTGGGCCGCCGGGAAACTCTGCGTGATCCGGGGACAGGGATTGCCCCTTTGGGCGGGACCAGGAAACGCACCGCGTTTCCCCGCCTGTGCGGAACGGTGCCCTGCAGACCAGCGGGTCCGGGACCAGCAGAGGCCAGCGCCAGACCCGGCGGGTGCAAAGCGCCCGCCGTGGGCCGGTCGTGCGCGGGCCGGGGGCTGTGGCCCCAGGCTGGTCAAGGGGTAGCGTGGCGCTGTGGCAGGGGCGATGGCCCCTGCCATTTAAGCGGTGGCATTGCTTTCGTCCCTCCGGGCGGGAACAGGAAACGCGACCCGCGTTTCCCCCGCCCGCGCGCAACGGTGCCCTGTAGACCGGCCGGTCCAGGCACCACGAAAGGCCAGCGCCCGACCCGGCGGGTGCGAAGCGCCCGCCGTGGGCGGGTCGGGCGCTGGCCGGGGGCTTT
>JADCEL010000001.1 GCA_020250125.1 Rhodobacter sp. | reverse complement strand
CAGCGCTGCGCCGGGATCAGGACCGGCCGGGGGCCACAGCCCCCGGCCAGCGCCCGACCCGCCCATGGCGGGCGCTTCTCGCCCGCCGGGTCGGGCGCTGGCCTCTGTCCCTCCCGGACCTGCCGGTCTGCAGGGGACCGTTCCGCGCGTGCGGGGGAAACGCGGGTCGCGTTTCCGGGTCCCGCCCGGAGGGGCAATCCCTTTCCCCGCATCGGGAAGAGTTGCCCCGCAGGCTGGCGGTCGGATTGCTGTTTCAGCACCCTGTCAAGGCAGCGCGGCATGCCCTGAAGCCTGTGGAAGGCTGCGGTCGCTTTTCGTCCTGCCGCGATTGCCGCCGTCAGGTTTGGGCAAGACCCTTGGCTTTGGGACTTGCGCCCTGCGGCAACCGGACCGCGGAAACACTCTCGCGGGGGGGTCCGGCCAGTCCTGCGGTCGCACAGCGCGGTTCATGGCTTCTGGGCGTTTTCGCGCGCTACCCCTGCGGTGTCATGGCCTTGCGCTGGCGCGCACGTTCCAGCCCCAACTGGCGCTCGCGCCAGATAATCAGGATGCCCGCCGTCACCACCAGAAGGGCGCCAGACAGCATGGTTGCGGTCGGCACCTCGTCAAACAGGAAATACCCGAACGCAAGCGCGAACAGCATCGAGACATATTCGAACGGCGCCACGACCGAGGCATCGGCCTCGCGGTAGCCGCTGGTCAGCAGGATCTGCCCGATGCCCCCCAGCACGCCTGCCGCAATCAGGATTGTCGCCTCGCGGCCATCGGGCATCACCCAGCCGAAAGGCAGGGTGACAAGCGACAGCAGCGTCGCGGTGGCCGAGAACCAGAAGACGATGGCCGAGGTGCTTTCGGTCAGAACCAGCTTGCGCACGAAAACCTGCGCCAGGGCGGCAAACACGGCCCCCCCCAGCACCAGCATCGCGCCCAGCGTCTCGGCGGTTCCCACGGCCCCGTCCGACAGGGCGGTGACGCGCGGCGACAGCACGATCAGGACACCCGCCAGACCCAGGGCCACGGCCGACAACCGGAACACCCGCACCTCTTCGCCCAGAAACATGGCGGCAAAGACCACGGTCAGCAGCGGTGCCGCATAGCCGATCGCCGTCACCTCGGGCAGCGGCAGATAGGCAAGGCCGGCAAAGCCCAGGCCCATTGCCGTGGTGCCGACGACGCCGCGCCAGACATGGCCCATCGGCTGGACCGTGCGCAGCCCCTGCCGCAACTCGCGCCGCCAGGCCAGCCAGGCCACGATCACCGGTATCGCAAAAAGCGACCGGAAGAACACCGCCTGACCGGGCGGCACATGGGCCGAGGTTGATTTGATCAGAGCGGCCATCACGATGAAGACCAGAACCGACGCGATCTTGAAGGATATGCCGCGCAAAGGGCGCATGGCCGCACTCCGATGGGGGTGAACGGGTGATAGCCCCCCGTGCCGCAGGCGCAAGGGCCAAGTGGCATCGGTCGGGACGGCAGCGGTGCGCTTCACTGCAGGGAAAAGAGTCCGCCATGCCAGGACCGGCAATGTCCGACCTGATCGACCACGGACGGGGCGTTGCCCCCGCCGATCCGGCGCTGCGCGGCGGACGGGTGTTCGAGCTGATCACCGGTGATCTGGCGGAACGCGGCGTGGAGATCTGCGGCGATGCCATTGCGGGTGTTTCGGGGATCATGAGGTGCTGCAGATGATCGGCTGCACCGGCAGGATTCCGCTGCCGGGGTTGATCGACACGCATCTGCGCATCGAATCCTCTGTGGTCACGCCCCATGAGTCCGACCGCTGCGCCGGCCCGCGCGGTGTGACTACGGCCATCTGCGACCCGCATGAGATTGAGAATGCCTGCGGGCTGACCGGCATCCGGTATTTTCCGGACGCTTCGGCGGAAACGGCGATGCATAAACGGCAATCTGGCGACCGGCTTTGTCAAGGGTTTCGGGCTGGCGCGCCGGGCCATCGCCCCGACCGTCTGCCACGATCACCACAATATCGCGGTCGTGGGGGCCACCCCGGACGATACGGGCCTTGCCGTGACCCGTCTGGGCCAGATCGAAGGCAGGCGCGCCGCCGGGACATCCGACCTTTTCGGCGACCGGGCGGCGCTGGCATTTTTTCGCATCGATGCCACCACCGTGCGGGAAGCGGCACAGGACGTGCCGGATTTCGGGGTGGCGGTGAGTGCGGCAGATACGGCACAGATCGAACGCACCAATGATGCCATCGCCAGGCTGAGCCTGAACTGGCTGGGCCTGACCAACTGCCTGACCGCCGCCGTCGCCCCGGCGCTGGAAACCGTGGCGAATGCGCGGGCCGACACGGGGCGCGGCACCGGGCCCATCGGCGGCGCACTCATGGGTCCTGATTGCCCGCATCCGACGCGTCACCCGCCATCGCGCAAGGAAATGAAAACGCCCGGACAGATTGGAATCAGACCCTGAGGGTTGGCGGCTATCGATTTCGTCCCGGCGGCGCGCGGCCCGCGCGCGGCCATGGCCAAGGATTGCGCCAGTGCTGCCGTGGCCCAGACCGCTTTCGCCGGGTTTGTCGCGTGGTGCGCGATCCTGTGGAGAGGAACAGGGCACCCTTGTGCCGGGGCACCGGAAGGCCCATGTCAAACGGATCGGCACCCTTGATCTGCGTCACGGAAGGGTTCCACAAAGTCCTGCTATGTGTCCGGCCAGGGCAAGCCGACGGCGGGCCAATCGAGATCAGGGATGCCATCGAACCGGTCAGGTCCGGCGTCAGCGCCGCCGCAATGCGGGCCGCACGCACCATCCAATCCTTCCCGAACCCGTGATCAAGCCGAAAGCATTCTGCGGCACGCACAGATCCCTAGTCCAGCGGCACCCAGTAGATCACGTTCACGCGCCCGCCCGCAGGTCCGCAGTGAGCGGGAAGCGCCAGATCGTCCGGAGTGATGGGAAGCGGATAGGCAAGGGACGGCAGCCTGGCGGAATTGAAGCCGCCTGACCCGTTGGGCACCTGAAAGACAATCTCGGTGATCTGCTCGACAAAGCCGGTTTTGCCGGTTGCGGTCATCGAGGAAAGCCGCACGCAGACCTCCGAGGGGATATCCTCAAGATAGACCAGCATATGCGGCACCGTTCCGTCCCGTCTTGCGGCAAGAATGTTCATGGCCCCCTGCCAGCCGTGACGGATCGGCGAGGGCCATCCAACACGGTTTGGCGGGGCACCTGGATTCAGGTATGTTGCCGCGACGGCACCCGCCGTGACCAGCACGTTATCCACCACCGCCGCCGGCAACATCGGATCAACCGTGCTGGACAGATCAGGCAGGCCCAGCTTCTGGTCAAGAAGCAACCGCGTTTCGGCGACGATGGAGCCCAGCATCCGCATCTGGCTGGAAGCGCGTTCCGACAGCGACGACTGCTGATAGACCGCAAGGCCACCCACGATCAACCCCAGCGCCACGGAGACGAAAAGTACGCTTTCTATCAGCGTCACGGCGCGCAACCGCCGCGCGGCCCGGTTCCGGTTGTCTCGTGCCCCTGTCACCCTGTGCCCCTTTTCTGGCCGACCGTTACACTTGATGATAAATCATGACAAAGCCGTGATCCATCCGGCCTTTAGGATATGCTGACAGGTGAACGGCACTGGCGGCGGGGCGGCACAGAAAGCGTCCTGTCACGCCCCAAGGCGGGTGCCCCACAGGTCATAGGCACCGGCCTCGTCCACCCGGACGGTCACCAGCTGGCCGGGGGTCAGCCCCTCGAAGCCTTCGTCGATGAAAAGGTTGCCATCAATTTCCGGCGCATCGGCCCTGGTGCGGCAGGTGGCGCCTTCGCCATCAACCTCGTCCACGATCACCTCGATCACCGATCCGACCCTGGCCTCCAGCTTTGCTTCGGAAATGGCCTGGGCCTTTTGCATGAAGCGATCCCTGCGGTCCTGCCTGACCTCTTCCGGAACATGGTCGGGCAGCGCGTTGGAGCGGGCACCGGCAACATCTTCATACTGAAAACAGCCGACCCGGTCGAGCTGCGCCTCATCCATCCAGTCCAGCAGGGTCTGGAATTCCTCTTCCGTCTCGCCGGGATAGCCGACGATGAAGGTGGATCGCAGCGTGATGTCCGGGCAGGTGGCGCGCCAGGCAGCGATTTCATCCAAGGTCCGGGCGGCGGCAGCGGGGCGGGCCATGCGGCGCAGCGTTTCGGGATGGGCGTGCTGGAAGGGAATGTCAAGATAGGGCAGGATCAGCCCTTCGGCCATCAGCGGCACCAGATCGCGCACATGCGGATAGGGGTAGACGTAATGCAGCCGCACCCAGGCCCCCAGCCCGCCCAGTTCGCGCGCCAGATCGGTGATATGGGCGCGCACCTGGCGGTCCTTCCAGGGCGACAGATCATGCTTGCGGTCCACGCCGTAGGCCGAAGTGTCCTGGCTGATCACCAGCAGTTCCCGCACCCCCGCGTCAACCAGCTTTTCCGCCTCGCGCAGCACGGCATGGGCGGGGCGGCTTTGCAGCCGGCCGCGCATGTCGGGGATGATGCAGAACCTGCACCTGTGATTGCAGCCTTCGGAAATCTTCAGATAGCTGTAATGGCGCGGGGTCAGTGTGACGGCGGACGCGGGCAGCAGATCGATGAAGGGATCGGGCGCAGGCGGCACGGCGGCATGGACGGCGTCCAGCACCTGTTCATATTGATGCGGGCCGGTGACGGCCAACACGCGGGGATGCGCGCCGGTGATGTAATCGGGTTCCGCCCCCAGGCAACCGGTGACGATGACCCGGCCATTCTCGCGCAGCGCCTCGGCGATGGCATCCAGGCTTTCGGCCCGGGCGCTGTCCAGAAAGCCGCAGGTGTTCACGATCACCGCATCGGCACCCTGGTAATCGGGGCTGATGGCATAGCCTTCGGCGCGCAGGCGGGTCAGGATGCGCTCGCTGTCCACCAGCGCCTTGGGGCAGCCGAGGCTGACCATGCCGATGGTGGGCTGGCCCGCCCGCCGGTCATCGGGGGCGCCCGCGCGGGCATCGCGCGGGACGCGCGCGGTGACGGTGTCGGGGCGAAGGCCGGGCGGGTTCTGCGACATGGCGCGCGGTATAGCGGAAACGCGGCCCGGTGGGAAGGCGGGCACGCGCCCCGCCGGGCGGGATGGCAGGCCGAGGGATATCAAGGGGCTGCGGCGGGCGGGGCAAGGATGGATCAGCGAAGCGGGGCAGGGTGCAGGCTTGCACGCACCCTGCCCCCTCAGCCTGGGGTCGATGCGTTCCTGCACCCTGCCCGTCGCGGTGGAATGACCTTGGGGAAGCGCCTGAAGGTGATCGGGCGGTACCGGTGATGGGGGGTTGTGACAGTCATGATCCCCGGATGGCGGCTTTCGGGCGGGTCTTGAGGCTGTAATCTTTGCCTGCGTTCCGGATCAGGGTCATGGCCATGTGCCGGGGTGTGGCCATGTTTGCGGGTCCGTTCCCGGTGCGCGGGCGCATCAGGGCATCTTGGAACACCGGGTCCGGAACCCGGTGGCGGCGGTTCCCGATAAAGCATGATCCCAGGCAAAGGATACACAACTTTGCCCCGCTGGTGCGGATCATCAGGGGCCGAAACATCGCCGGGAAGCGATGGGCGGGCCATGCGGAAACCTCCATGATCGGGGTCTTTCATCACTCATGCAAATCGCCCCGGGGGACCCCGGCAGGCGTTCATGCGATTGCCCGGACCTTCGGACCAAGCCTTGGTCATGGATCAAAAGACAACTGAATTTGACTTGTGGCAGTTGCACCCATGGGGTACGCGTTGCGGGGATTGGCCTTGTATGTCGCAGGGCGTGTTGCGCGCAAAGGTGATGAAGTGACACGGAACCTTAAGGTGGCTCAACCGGCCCGGCGGCGGCGCGGCGTGACGCTGATTGAGGCCGTGCTGTATATTGCGATTTCTCTGGCGCTGATCGTCGGGGGGCTGCTTTTCTACCAGCAGGCATCGCTTCAGTCCCGGACCAATGATACTGCCCGGGCGTTTGCCGCGATGATCGCGGACTTGCGCGTGATGGTAACTGAGATGCCCGACGGTGTCACCACATCGCTGATCGACGTTGAGAATGTGCTCAATACCAGAGGGTCCGTTCCAGCAAATCTTTGGGACGCAACGAAGCCCTCGGGGCAGCGCCTCAGGCTGCCGTTCGCAGGCATGTATGCCAGCATTAGCGGTTCGGCCTGGTCAGACGGCACCCTTTGGGCTGTGCTGTATATTTGGCAAATGCCAGTTCATCTGTGCTCGCGGCTTTTTGTCGTTTCGGCTCAAAAGGATACCCTGTTCGCCACCGGGGTCAAGTTTGCAGTTATCAGGGATGAGGGTGCTGGATTTGCAAATGTCTTTTCTACCGGAATAACGCCGTCAGTCGCTGCAGCCACTTGCAGACTGAGTGATGCCAACAATAACGGTCTTGTGCGCGGTGAACTTTGGCTGGAGAATCGCGACTGACAACACTGTGACCGGAACCGTCCCGACTCTCCGGGGGCTGCATGTGTGAAGGCTTGGCAAGCCCCTGCCTGCGAAAAAAGGGGGCTGTGCCTGCCTGGAACAAGGTCCGCTTCCGTGCCAGGCCCGTGTCAGGATTTTGCCGGCAGTTGCCCGGCCCTTTTCGCGTTCCCGTCGGCGCGCTATCACAGACCGGCGCCACCGCCCGGCGCCGAAGCGGAACCACCATGCCCGAATGGACCCATCTTCCCGGTCTTGCCCCCTATGACGCAACCCTTGCCGCGATGGAGGCCCGCGTTGCCGCCATTGCAGACGGGACCGCGCCCGAGGCGGTCTGGCTCCTGGAACATCCGGCGCTTTACACGGCCGGCACCTCGGCCCGGCCCGAAGACCTGACGGACCCGCACCGGTTTGCGGTGCATCGGGCGGGGCGGGGGGGGCAGTATACCTACCACGGTCCCGGCCAGCGCGTTGTCTATACCATGCTTGACCTCAACACCCGCGGCCGCGACGTGCGCCGCTTTGTCTGCGCGCTGGAAAGCTGGGTCATCGACACGCTGGCCGAATTCGGTATCCGGGGCGAACGCCGCGCGGGGCGCGTGGGCGTCTGGGTGGTGCGCCCCGACCGCCCACCCAACCCCGACGGCACGCCGCGAGAGGACAAGATCGCGGCCATCGGGGTCAAGCTGCGCAAATGGGTCAGCTTTCATGGCCTGTCGATCAATGTGGAGCCGGACCTTGACCATTTCAGCGGCATCGTCCCCTGCGGCATCCGGGGCCACGGCGTGACCAGCCTTGTCGATCTGGGCCTGCCGGTCAGCATGGCCGATCTCGATTCGGCTTTGGCGCGGACCTTCCCGCGCCACTTCCCCTGACGCCCCCTGCGGCAACACCGCCGCTTGCCGAAGCGGCGAACCTTTGCAACAGTTGCCGCGCGATCCGTGATTTCCAGAGGCCCCATGACCTTCCGCGCCCCCCTTTCCGTGCTTGCAACTCTTCTGTCGCTTTGCGCGCCCGCTTTTGCCCAGGACGCCGCCAAGGGCGAAGCCGAATTCAGAAAGTGCAAGGCCTGCCATGCGATCATCGCCCCCGACGGCACGGCGATCCAGACGGGCGGCAAGACCGGCCCCAACCTGTACGGAGTCATCGGCCGCACCGTCGCCTCGGGCGATTTCAACTATGGCGACAGCCTGAAATCCGTGGGCGAGGCCGGAACGAAATGGGACGAGGCCCTGCTTGCCGCCTATATCGCCGACCCGGCCGCATGGCTGAAGGACGCAACCGGCGATGCAGGGGCGAAGTCGAAGATGACATTCAAACTGGCCAGGGGTGGTGCCGATGTGGCGGCTTACCTTGCCTCTGTCGCGCCTGCGTCCGAATGACGCCGGTCAACACCGCACGATTGCAGGAATTTTCTTGCGTCCTGCCAAAGTCAGAGATTGCCCAGCCGCGACGGCGTCTCTAAAAGCAGACCAGAACTGACCGGGGCCCGGCCCTGCGTTGCCCTTACAACCCAACGGAGGCAAGAATGGCGGACGCAGCCATCCACGGCCATACAGAAGATCGGCGCGGCTTCTTTACCCGCTGGTTCATGTCGACCAACCACAAGGACATCGGGATCCTCTACCTGTTTGCAGGGGGGTTCCTTGGGCTTCTGTCGGTGTCCTTCACCGTCTACATGCGGATGGAACTGATGCACCCCGGCGTGCAGTACATGTGCATGGAAGGTGCGCGCCTGACGGCGGCGGCATCGGTTGCCGAATGTACGCCGAACGGGCATCTGTGGAACGTGCTGATCACCGGCCACGGCGTGCTGATGATGTTCTTCGTCGTCATCCCGGCGATGTTCGGCGGTTTCGGCAACTATTTCATGCCGCTTCAGATCGGCGCGCCGGACATGGCCTTTCCGCGGATGAACAACCTGTCGTTCTGGCTGTTCATCGCAGGCTCCACCCTGGCTGTTGCTTCGGTCTTCGCGCCGGGCGGGGAAGGGTTGCAGGGCGCGGGGCTGGGCTGGGTGCTTTACGCGCCGCTGTCCACGGGCGAGACGGGCTATGCCGCCGATCTTGCCATGTTTGCCGTGCACCTTTCGGGGGCGTCGTCGATCCTTGGGGCGATCAACATCATCACCACCTTCCTGAACATGCGCGCGCCGGGCATGACGCTGCACAAGGTGCCGCTGTTTGCCTGGTCGATCTTCGTGACCGCATGGCTGATCCTGCTGGCCTTGCCGGTGCTGGCCGGTGCCATCACCATGCTGATCACCGACCGCAACTTCGGCACGGCCTTCTTCCAGCCGGCGGGCGGCGGCGACCCCTTGCTTTACCAGCACATCCTGTGGTTCTTCGGCCACCCGGAGGTCTATATCGTCATCCTGCCGGGTTTCGGCATCATCAGCCAGGTTGTTGCCACCTTTTCGCGCAAGCCCATCTTCGGCTACCTTCCGATGGTCTATGCCATGGTGGCCATCGGCGTGCTGGGTTTCGTCGTCTGGGCGCACCACATGTACACCTCTGGCATGTCGCTGACCCAGCAGTCCTACTTCATGCTGGCGACGATGGTGATCGCGGTGCCCACCGGGATCAAGATCTTCTCGTGGATCGCAACGATGTGGGGCGGCTCGATCGAGTTCAAGACACCGATGCTGTTCGCCATCGGCTTCATCTTCCTGTTCACCCTGGGCGGGGTGACCGGCATCGTGCTGAGCCAGGCGGCGGTGGACCGCGCCTATCACGATACCTATTACGTGGTGGCACACTTCCACTATGTGATGAGCCTTGGCGCCGTCTTTGCCATCTTTGCCGGCATCTACTACTGGATCGGCAAGATGTCGGGGCGGCAGTATCCGGAATGGGCGGGCAAGCTGCACTTCTGGATGATGTTCATCGGCTCCAACCTGACGTTCTTTCCCCAGCACTTCCTGGGCCGCCAGGGCATGCCGCGCCGCTATATCGACTACCCGGAAGCCTTTGCCTACTGGAACTGGTTCTCGTCGATGGGGGCCTTCCTGTCCTTTGCGTCCTTCGTGTTCTTTATCGGGATTGTGTTCTACACCCTGCGCTACGGCGCGCGCGTGACCGAGAACAACTACTGGAACGAATACGCCGACACGCTGGAATGGACGCTGCCCTCGCCCCCGCCGGAACATACCTTTGAGGTTCTTCCCAAGCAGTCCGACTGGGACAAGGGCCACGCGCACTAAGGCCGCAATGCCTTACGAATGGCTCAAAGACCTGCAGGAGGCCCCGGATCAGTCCGGGGCCCTTTTGCAGGGCGAAGCACCTTTGGCGCATCTGCGGCTTTGGCCGTTCCGGTCCCTGTCCAGGCGCGGCTTCGTGTGGTTCATCGCGGTCACGGCGGCGCTGCTTGCGATGCCGCTGATCCCGCTCGTCGGCTCGCCCGTGCTCTGGGGCATTCTGCCCTTTCTGCTGCTGGCGATCTGGGCGATCTGGACCGCCCTGTCGCGCAGCTACCGCGACGGCGAGATCACGGAAGACCTGATCCTGTGGCCCGACCGCATCACGCTGACCCGCCAGGGGCCGGGCCAGCGCCGGCAATCGTGGGAAGCAAATCCGCATTGGGTCACGGTGACCCTGCACGAAAAGGGCGGTCCCGTGCCGCAGTACCTGACCCTGCGCGGCGCGGGGCGCGAGGTGGAACTGGGTGCCTTCCTGTCAGAAGACGAACGGCTTGCCCTGCGCGCCGAAATGCGCCAGCGGCTTGCCGATCTGCGCTGACCGGTCCGCCAAAGGCGTGACATCAGCGCCCGGACCTGTCACCTTTCCCCTGCGGTATCGGGGATGAACCATGCAGCTTCGCTACATCATTCTGTATGTCCCGGACGTTGGCGCGACGATGGACTTCTACGCGCGGGCCTTCGGGCTTGAGTTGCGCTTTCTGCATGAGGGCGGCGATTACGGCGAAATGGCAACGGGCGAAACCCGGCTGGCCTTTTCCAGCATCGCCTTGATGCAAAGCCTTGGCAAACAGGTGGCTACTGCCGCACCCGACCGGCCCAGTTTCGAGCTGGCCTTCACCACCGATGACGTGCCCGCCGCCCTTGTGCGCGCCCTGGCCGCCGGCGCCGCCTTGGTCCAGGGGGCCACGGACATGCCCTGGGGACAGACGATCAGCTATGTCCGCGCGCCCGAAGGCACGCTGGTCGAGATTTGCACGCCCACAGAATGACCCGGCCCGTCAGGGCCGGGGGCCACCGGCCTGTTGGCTTGCTGTCAGCCGCCCCAGAGCGCCGACACCGCCCTGACGCAGGCGCTGCGTCCGGGGCGTCCGCCACACCCCGGCTATCCTGCGACACCTCAGGACAGCATCGCCTTGATCCGCGGTCCGGCCGCGCCGAAATCCATCTGGCCGGTGTATCTGGCCTTGAGCACGGCCATGACCTTGCCCATGTCGCGGATGCCGGTGGCCCCGGCTTCGGTCACGGCCGCGCTGATCGCTGCGTCCACCTCCGCCGCCGACAGCTGGCGCGGCAGGAATTCCTCGATCACCCTTATCTCTTCCAGTTCCTTTTCGGCCAGTTCCAGCCGCCCGCCCTCTTCATAGGCCCGCGCACTTTCCTGGCGCTGCTTGACCATCTTGCCCAGGATGCCAAGGATATCGGCATCCGACACGCCCGCATCCTGCCCGTCGCCGCGCGCGGCAATATCCCGGTCCTTGATGGCGGCATTGATCAGGCGCAGCGTGGAAAGGCGCGCCGCCTCTTTCGCCCGCATCGCATCCTTCAGGGCCGCCTGAAGCCGCTCACGCATGTTCATCGCATTCCATCCCCCTGTCCGAAATGGCACAATACATCGCAGCGCCCGCCAAGACAACAAGCGTGGGTTGCGCAAGTTATTGTTATGAAGAGCAAAGACATTTTCCGCGCCGCCTTGACCCGGCCCGCCCCAGACCGTAGCTTTCGCCCGTTTGCCGCAAGGAGTCGCGCCATGTCCGCCACAAGCCAGACCGCCGCTTCCCGCCCCACTGCCTGCCTTGCCCTTGCGGACGGGACGGTGTTCTTCGGGCAGGGCTTTGGCGCAACCGGCGAGACGGTGGCAGAGCTGGTCTTCAACACCGCGATGACCGGCTATCAGGAAATCATGACCGATCCGTCCTATGCCGGGCAGGTGGTGACCTTCACCTTCCCCCATATCGGCAACGTCGGCGTCACCGCCGAGGATGACGAGGCGGCCGGTCCGGTTGCCGCCGGCCTGGTCGTGAAATGGGACCCGACGGAGCCGTCGAACTGGCGGGCGTCGGGCAATCTGGTGCAATGGCTGACGGCCAGGGGCCGCATCGGCATGGGCGGGGTCGACACCCGCCGCCTGACGCGCGCCATCCGCCAGCAGGGCGCGCCGCATGTGGCGCTGGCCCATGATCCCGAAGGCAGGTTCGACATTGCAGCCCTGGTGGCGCGGGCGCGCGCGTGGCGCGGTCTGGTCGGGCTGGACCTGGCCCGCGACGTGACCTGCGCACAAAGCTACCGCTGGGATGAAATGCGCTGGGCCTGGCCGCAGGGCTATCAGCGGCGTCAGGGGGCCGGGCTGCGCGTTGTTGCCATTGATTACGGTGCCAAGCGCAACATCCTGCGCTGCCTTGCCTCGTCAGGCTGCGAGGTGACCGTCCTTCCCGCCACTGCCACCGCAGAAGAGGTGCTGGCGCTGCAGCCCGAAGGCGTGTTCCTGTCCAATGGCCCGGGCGATCCGGCGGCGACCGGGCAATACGCGGTCCCGATGATCCGCGACGTGCTGGCGGTCGACCTGCCGCTGTTCGGCATCTGCCTTGGGCATCAGATGCTGGCGCTGGCGCTGGGGGCGCGCACCGTCAAGATGAACCACGGGCACCATGGCGCGAACCACCCGGTCAAAGACCTTGATACCGGTAAGGTCGAAATCACCTCAATGAATCATGGCTTTACCGTAGACAGCCAGACCCTGCCGCCAGGCGTGCTGGAAACCCACATCAGCCTGTTTGATGGCTCGAACTGCGGCATCCGGATAGAGGGCAGGCCAGTATTCTCGGTGCAATATCACCCCGAGGCCAGCCCCGGCCCGCAGGACAGTTACCATCTGTTCAACCGCTTCGCCGCGTCCATGCGCCAGCGCCGGGCCGCCTGAGCGGCCAAACGGCGGGGTCCGCCCGGTGCCACCGCCCGGCCGGGGCGCGTCTTAAGAAGTTATTCACAGATTAATACCTTTTTAACAGACTGTTAACCGTGACATTTCTACCTTTCGGCGAAATTGAGGGGTTTCGCCGGATGTCCGTTCTGCCGCTGCGCAAGCTGTCGCCACTGCCGGAACGCCGCCTTCGGGTGGTGGACCCTGCGCCCCTGCCCACGCATCGCGATCAGGCACGGCGTCTGGCGCAACATCTGCTGGCCGACGGCGTGATCGATGCCCATGCCGTCGCAACCATCGTCACCCATCCGGCGGCCGAGGACGAAAGGCTGCCCCAGACCCTGCTGTCGCTGGGTCTTGCCAGCAATCCCGCCCTGACGCAGTCCCTGGCCCGCCACGCGGGGCTTGAGGTGATCGATCCGCTGGAATTGCCGCCCGACCCCGCCCTGATCGACCGTCTTGGGGCAGAGGCCTGCCTTCGGCTGGGCATCCTTCCCTGGGGCAGGCGCCACGGCATCACCTGCGTGCTGGTCGCCAGCCCCGGCCAGATCAAGCGCCGCGGCGATCTGCTGCGGGCGGTCTTTGGTCGCGTGCGCTTTGCCCTGGCCCCGGCCGACCGGATCGAGGCCGCTCTGATCCGCTGCCGGGGCAATGACCTGTGCCGGAAGGCTGAAACGCTGAGTCCCGCCGGCGAAAGCTGTCGCGGCATGGCCCGGCCGGGTCGTGGCCTGCCCCTTCTGGGCGCGGCCCTGACCGGTCTTGGCCTTGTATCCCCTGCGGCCCTGCTGACCCTGTTCACCCTGGCGGCCCTGCTGGCGATGGTCTCGACCACCGCCCTTGCGGCGGCGGCGCTTCTTGCCGCGCTGCGCCGCCCTGCCGCCCCGGTACCACCGGCCGCCCCGGTTCCCTTGCCCCAGGTCTCGATCCTTGTGGCGCTGTACCGCGAGGCCAATATCGCCGCGCGGCTGGTGCAGCGTCTTGGCCGGATCGACTATCCGCGCGACCGGCTGGAAATTCTTCTTGTGCTCGAAGATGATGATCACCAGACCCTGGCGGCCCTGCTGAACACGCGGCTTCCGCCCTGGATGCGCCTGCTGACCGTGCCAGGCGGCACGCTGAAGACCAAACCCCGCGCCCTGAACTATGCCCTGCCGTTCTGCCGGGGCAGCATCATCGGCGTCTATGATGCCGAAGATGCCCCCGACCCTGACCAGATCAGGGCCGTCGTCCGGCGCTTCGCCACCTGCGGACCGGAGGTGGCCTGCCTGCAGGGCGTGCTTGATTTCTACAATCCGGCCCGCAACTGGCTGTCACGCGCCTTTACGGTGGAATACGCCGTCTGGTTCCGCATGGTCCTGCCCGGTCTCAGCCGGCTGGGCCTGCCGGTGCCGCTGGGCGGCACCACCCTGTTCTTCCGCCGCAGCGCGCTGGAGGCCGTCGGCGGCTGGGATGCCCACAACGTGACCGAAGATGCCGATCTTGGCATCCGGCTGGTCCGCCACGGCTACCGGACGGACATCATCGCATCCGTCACGCGGGAAGAGGCGAATTGCCGCCCCTGGCCCTGGGTCCGCCAGCGGTCGCGCTGGATCAAGGGCTATATGATGACGTGGCGCGTCCACATGCGCCGCCCGCGCCTGCTGTGGCAGACTTTGGGCGCGAAAGGGTTCATCGCCTTCAACGTCCTGTTTCTGGGAAGCATCGCGCAGGCCGCGCTGTTTCCCGCGCTGCTGCCGCTTTGGGCCGTCTCGCTGGGGTTTTCCCATCCGCTGCCGTATCTGCTGCCGCCGGGCGGCACCCTGGCGCTGTTCGGGCTGGGTCTGCTGAGCGAGGCAGTCCGCCTTGCCCTTGCGGTGACAGGCCTGCGCGCGCAGGGGCGCAAGCTGCCCCTTGTCTGGGCGGTCCTGCCGCATCTGGTACAGCCGCTGGCCTGCCTTGCGGCCGGCAAGGCCCTGTACGAGATGATCCGCCGGCCCTTCTACTGGGACAAGACGCAGCACGGCCTGTGCAGCGGTCCCGCTACCTGAGCTTCAACTCGCCCGCATCGACGCGCAGCCGCGTCTCGAAAGCCTTCGAGATATGGGTCTTCAGGGCCGCATAGGCCGCATCGCCGTCATGCGCCTCGATCGCCGCCACCAGGGCTGCATGTTCGGCCAGCGCCACCCCGTCGCGCCCTTCGGCGGCGAAAGACGTGGTCGCCATCAGCGCCATCGACCGGTGCACCAGATCCAGCTGCTGGATCAGGAACCGGTTGTGCGACGCCAGATGAACCTGGCGATGGAACCGCTTGTTCGCCCGGCTCAGCGCGCGCGGATCGCCGCCCAGCAGCTTCAGGTCATCCGTGACCATGCCGCGCAGAACCCGGATCTCCTCGTCCGAGGCATGGCGGGCCGCCAGCCGGGCCGCCAGCCCCTCCAGCTCGGTGCGCACCACGTAAAGCTCGGACAGCTGGTTGTGGTCCAGCGAGGCCACGATCAGGCTGCGCCCGTCGCGGGTCAGCATCGACTGCGTCTCCAGCCGCTGCAACGCCTCGCGCACGGGCGTGCGCGACACCCCCAGACGCTCGGCCAGTTCGGATTCCACAAGCCGGTCGCCCGGCTTGTACACCCCGGCATCGATCGCCTCGAGGATCAGCGTATAGGCATCCTTCATCGGTGGCCTGAGGTCGGGCATCGGTCGTTCCTGTGTCGTGGGCCCCGACCCGGTCCTGCGGACCGGGCGGGATCAACCGGATCGGCGACACATTGAACAGCGCGCCGCCAGCAGATAGCGTGGCGGGCATGGTTGCACATCATTTCCGCCATGTGAATGCCTGGGTCTTCGATCTGGACAACACGCTTTATCCGCCCTCGGCCCGCCTCTTCGACCAGATCGAGGTGCGCATGACCGCCTTTGTGATGCAGGCCCTTGGCGTGGACCGCCGCGAAGCCGACCGTCTGCGGCGGCACTACTGGGCCACCTATGGCACGACGCTGGCCGGGCTGATGCAGGAACACGGGGTTGATCCCGGCCCCTACCTGACCGATGTCCACGACATTTCCCTTGCGCATCTGGAAGCGGACCCGGTTCTGGCGCGGCGCATCGCGGCGCTGCCGGGGCGGCGCATCGTCTATACCAACGGCTGCGCGCCCTACGCCGAACGCGTGCTGGCGGCGCGCGGCCTGGGCAACCTCTTTGATGCCGTCTACGGGGTGGAACATGCAGGCTTCCTGCCAAAGCCCGAGCGGGCCGCCTTCGAGGCCGTCTTCACCGCCGATGGCCTGACACCCGGCCGCGCCGCGATGTTCGAGGATGATGCGCGCAACCTGGCGGCCCCCCATGCCATGGGGATGCGCACCGTCCACATCGCCCCCGATCCGCTGCCCGCCGCGCATATCCACCACCACCACGCCGACCTGACCGAATTCCTTGCCTTCCTCGTGCCCTGAGCGCGGCGGCCTGAAGCACCCTGTCCCGTCGTGCCCGCGCGCGGGCACCTTCCCGCGCGCGGAAAAAACCGGAAGATCTGGATGACCGTGTCCCCAGGCCTGTCGCGCAGCCTCTTCATGCCATGCCGGTCGCCGGGCGGATCGCGCGCGACAGCGCCCGCAGCCCGGACAGCATCCGGCACCCTCTGGCGGCGCTGATGACCGCCCCTGTGCGGGCGGTGAAAGCCCGGGGTCCGGTTGCCCTTGCGCCTGGCGCGCTGGCGGCGGTGCCGGTGATGTTCGTGCGGCGGATCGCCCTCAGCCGGGGCTGACCCCGGGCGAAATGCCGCTTGGACCTTTCACCTGCCCTGCCCTATCTGTGATCGCCAAGGCAAAAGAGGCGACATGACCCGGATCACCACCGACATCCTGATTTCCGGCGGCGGCGTTGCCGGGCTGACCGCCGCCGCCGCCTTCGGTTCCGCCGGCTTTTCGGTGCTTTGCGTCGATCCGGATGCGCCGATCACCGATGCCGAAAGCGAAGGGGCCGATCTGCGCACAACCGCCGTCCTGCACCCCTCGGTTGCGGTGCTGCAGGGCGCGGGCCTGTGGGCGCGGCTGCACCCCTTTGCCGCCCCCCTGCAGGTGATGCGGATCATCGATGCGGGCGGCCCCGAACCGGTGCCGCGCCTGATCAAGGACTTCGATGCCGCCGACATTTCCGACCAGCCCTTTGGCTGGAACCTGCCGAACTGGCTGCTGCGCCGTGAAATGGTTGCGCGTCTGGCCGACCTGCCGAATGTCGATTTCCGCCCCGGCCTTGCCACCACCCGGTTGCTGACGCGCGAGTCCGGGGCGCTGGTGACCCTGTCCGACGGCACGCGCGTGGCCACCCGCATGGTGATCGCCGCCGATGGTCGCAATTCCACCATCCGCCACGCGCTGGGCATCGGCGTGCGCACGACGCGCTACGGGCAAAAGGCGCTGGCATTCGCCGTGACCCATACCGTTCCGCATCACAACATCTCGACCGAGATTCACCGGTCAGGTGGCCCCTTCACCCTGGTGCCGCTGCCCGACCGCGACGGGCGCCCCTGTTCCGCCGTGGTCTGGATGGAAACCGGGCCAGAGGTGCTGCGTCTGGCCGCCCTGCCGGTGCCAGAGTTCGAAGCGGCGATGACGACCCGGTCCTGCGGCGTTCTTGGCCCGCTGTCGCTGGCCAGCCGCCGCATGGTCTGGCCGATCATCAGCCAGATCGCCGACCGCATGGCAGGCGAACGCTGCGCGCTGATGGCCGAAGCCGCCCATGTCCTGCCGCCCATCGGCGCGCAGGGGTTGAACATGAGCCTGGCTGACCTGCGCGTGCTTCTGTCGCTGGCGCTGGCTGATCGGGCAGGCGTGGGCGGACCGCAGATGCTGGATGCCTATCACAGACAGCGCCACTGGCAGGTGCAGGCCCGGATCACCGGAATCGACGCGCTGAACCGCGCCTCGATGATGGGCAACCCCGCCCTGCACACCCTGCGCGCCGCCGCGCTGAACACGCTTCATTCGGTGGCCCCGCTGCGCAGATCGCTGATGAAGGCGGGGCTGGGGGTCAGATAGCCCGCCCGGCCCGGCGTTACGCTGCGCAAGGGCTTCCAAAAGCTCCTGCCGAACCCCTGCGGCGGGGTCTGTCCCCCGTCACAGCACCCGGTCCACCACGCCCTGCAGCCGCCCCAGGGTGCCCGGCACGTCATAAAGCTTGTCCAGCCCGAACAGCCCCAGCCGGAAGGTGCGGAACCCGGGCCCTTCGCCCACCTGCAAGGGAACCCCGGCGGCGATCTGCATGCCTGCGGCGGCGAATTTCCTGCCGTTCTGGATCTCGGGATCCTCGGTGTAGCTCACCACCACGCCCGGCGCGCCAAAGCCGTCTGCGGCCACGCTGGCCACCTGCCTGGCCGCCAGCATGCCGCGCACGCCCTCGCCCAGTTTCCATTGCGCCTCTTTCAGCCGCGAAAAGCCGTAAGCGCGGGTTTCCAGCATGGTGTCGCGGAACAGCGTCAGCGCATCGGTGGGCATCGTTGCGTGATAGGCATGTCCGCCGCCCTCATAGGCCACCATGATGGCGCGCCATTTCTTCAGGTCCAGCGCAAAGCTGTTCGATGTGGTTTCGGCCAGCCGCGCCTCCGCCCGCGCCGACAGCATCACCAGCCCGGCGGCGGGCGAGGCCGACCAGCCCTTTTGCGGGGCCGAAATCAGCACATCCACGCCCGTTGCCGCCATGTCGACCCAGACACAGCCCGATGCGATGCAGTCCAGCACCAGAAGTGCGCCCACCTCATGCGCGGCATCGGCCATCGCGGCGACATAGGCATCGGGCAGGATGATGCCTGCGCTTGTCTCGACATGGGGGGCGAAAACAACCTCGGGGCGCATCCGGCGGATCGCAGACACCACCTCGTCAACGGGGGGCGGCGCGTAGGGTGCCCGCGGGCCTGCGCCCTCCTGCCGGGCCATCACCACCGCAGTCTCGGCGGCAAAGCCGCCGATGTCGAAAATCTGGCTCCAGCGGAAGGAAAACCAGCCGTTGCGCAGGATCAGCACGCGCTTGCCCGTGCCGAACTGCCGCGCCACGGCCTCCATCGCAAAGGTGCCGCCGCCCGGCACAACCGCCACGGCATCGGCGGCATAGACCTCTTTCAGCATGGCCGAGATATCGCGCATCACGGTTTGGAACCGCGCCGACATGTGGTTCAGCGACCGGTCGGTGAACACCACCGAGAATTCCTGCAACCCGTCCGGGTCCACGTCTGGCAGCAAGGCGGGCATCGGCAACTCCTGTTCTGATCGCCCCCCTCTAGCACGGGGTCGCCGCAAGCCGAACCCCGTTTCCTTGTCTGTTCACAAATATCCTCGGGTGAGGGGTTTGCGAAGCGGGCAGACAGCCCTCTTCCCGGCCTTCCGCCTGCCTGCGTTCAGCCCAGCGGGCCTGGGCGGCGTTCCTCGCTCAGCAGCACATTCGCCTCCACCTGGCCCACGCCGGGCAGCGTCATGATCCGCCGCCGCAGCACCCGTTCGAAATCGGCGATGTCGCGCGCCACCACCCGCAGGCGGTAATCGAACAGCCCCAGCACATGCTGGACAAGCTGCACCTCGGGGATCGCCGTGGCCGCCCGCTCGAAATCCTCCAGGCTGACGCGGCCCCTGGTGGCCAGCTTCACCCCCAGAAACACCGTCACCCCGAACCCCAGCGCCGCGCGGTCCACCACAACGCGCCGCCCCGCCAGGATGCCTGCCTCTTCCAGCCGCCGCACCCGCCGCCAGGCCGCCGGCTGCGACAGGCCAAAGCGCCGCCCCAGCGCGCCCGCACTTGCCGTGGCATCCGCCGCCAGGGCCCGCAGCAACGCACGGTCGATGTCGTCCAGATCGATCACAGCGGCAGCGCCCCTTCGTCCTTGATTGTCGCCACCAGCATCAGCGCCTCGATATCGGCGATATGCGGCAGGGTCAGGATGCGGCTGCGGTAGATCTCCTGGTACTGCGCCATGTCGCGCGCGATCACGGTCAGCCGCACGTCCACCCGGCCCAGGAAGGTCTCGATCGATACCACCTCGGGCACGCCCCGCGCCCCGTCGAGGAATTCGTCAAAGGCGCGCGGATCGGTCTTGTCCAGCGTAAAGCGCAAGGACACCTCCACCTCATAGCCCAGCCGCCGCCAGTCGATCACCGCCGCCCGCGCGCCGATAACCCCGGCCGCCTCCAGCCGCTCCAGCCTGCGCCAGCAGGTGGCACCCGTTACCCCGGCCCGCGCCGCCAGCTCTGCCGTGCCCAGCGACGGCTCTGCCAGAAGCTGGCGCAGAATGCGCCGGTCGGTATCGTCAAGCATGATTTTTCCGCCAAACAGCAGATTGCCGCATGATCCTTTGCGCAAAGGCGCATGGAAGTCAAACTTTGCACACCTTTCTGCCCGCCAGCCCCTATGCTGCATCCCGGACACTCACCGCAAAGGAACACGCCATGCGCGTCTATTATGACCGTGACTGCGACATCAACCTGATCAAGGACAGGAAGGTGGCCATCCTTGGCTACGGATCACAGGGCCATGCCCATGCGCTGAACCTGCGCGACTCCGGTGCCAGAAACCTGGTCATCGCCCTGCGCCCCGGCTCGCCTTCCGCCAGAAAGGCCGAAGCCGAAGGCCTGAAGGTGATGGGCATCGCCGAAGCTGCCGCCTGGTGCGACCTGATCATGTTCACCATGCCGGATGAGCTTCAGGCGGAAACCTACCGCAAACATGTGCATGACAACCTGCGCGACGGCGCGGCCATTGCCTTTGCCCATGGCCTGAACGTCCATTTCGGCCTGATCGAACCGAAACCCGGCGTCGATGTCATCATGATGGCCCCCAAGGGCCCCGGCCACACCGTGCGCGGCGAATATGTAAAGGGCGGCGGCGTGCCCTGTCTGGTTGCGGTTCACAATGACGCAAGCGGAAAGGCGATGGAAATCGGCCTGTCCTACTGCTCGGCCATCGGGGGCGGCCGGTCCGGCATCATCGAGACCAACTTCCGCCAGGAATGCGAAACCGATCTTTTCGGCGAACAGGCCGTGCTCTGCGGCGGGCTGGTGGAACTGATCCGCATGGGCTTCGAGACCCTGGTCGAAGCCGGCTACGAGCCGGAAATGGCCTATTTCGAATGCCTGCACGAGGTGAAGCTGATCGTGGACCTGATCTACGAGGGCGGCATTGCCAACATGAACTATTCAATCTCCAACACCGCCGAATACGGGGAATACGTCAGCGGCCCGCGCATCCTGCCCTATGACGAAACCAAGGCCCGGATGAAGGCGGTGCTGCGCGATATCCAGACCGGCAAGTTCGTGCGCGACTTCATGCAGGAAAATGCCGTGGGCCAGCCCTTCTTCAAGGCCACCCGGCGGATCAACGACGAACACCAGATCGAAAAGGTCGGCGAAAAACTGCGCGCCATGATGCCGTGGATTTCCAAGGGCAAGATGGTGGACAAGGCGCGGAACTGACGCACCGGGCAGCGGCGCGGGCACCCGCCCCGCGCCGCTTTCCTTTCGGCCCGAATGCCTGGCGGGGGGTCTGCGGCACCCTTGTTTGGCAGCACCCCTGCGCGCCGCGCGCCCTGGCCGGACGATCCGTCCCTGGCAGATCGTCCGGGCAATGCCCACCCCGGAGGGCGCGCCCCGCCAGCGCAAGCCATTGCGGCTGGTGAAGATCATCCCGCTTGGCCCGCGCCCGTCATCGGCCCGTGGCTTGCCCCGGGGCTTTGGCAAGACGGGTTCCAGACGCCCCATCTGCGCATCCGTCAGGCAGAATAGACCGCGCATGTCACCGCCCGCTTTCCGCAGCGGCGAAGCGCGCTGAAGCCCGCATATCAACGGGTCCTGACCCTGCAGGCCGGTCACAGCCGCGACATCGGATTTCGGGATGCGTTTCCCCGTGACCCGTCCCATTTCCTGTTCGGAAATATCCTCGGGGGTCCGGGGGCAGACAGCCCCCGGCGCTGGCAGGAAAATACGGACCTTCTGGCCAGACGCGGCAGCAACGGCCGCCGGCGGTCCGGGGCGCGGGCGCTTTGCCGCCGTCAGATCAATCCGTTGCGGCGGAACAGGGCCTTGAGGTCGGTCTCGGGGCGGGCGCCGAAATGGCTGATCACCTCGGCGGCGGCGACGCAGCCCATGCGGCCGCTGGTGGCAAGGGACTGGCCGGTGGCCAGCCCATAAAGGAACCCGGCGGCAAACTGATCGCCCGCCCCGGTGGCATCGACCGGCACGATCCGGCGCACGGGCACGACCGCCTCTTCATCGCCCTGCACCAGGATCACATCCTGCCCGGAGCGGGTGCATACCACCACGTCCGCATCGGTCGCGGCCTGTTCCAGCGCGGCAGACAGGTCGGCCTGGTACAGCGCGCTCCATTCGTGTTCATTGCCGATGACATAGTCCAGATCCTTGACCAGCCGCCGGAAGTCGCTGCGGTGGCGGTCAACGCAGAACGGATCAGACAGGGCGATGCCGGCCTTGCCGCCGTTCTGCTGGCACAGGCGGGCCGCGCGCTCGAACGCCTGCTTGCCCTTCGGTTTGTCGTACAGATACCCCTCCAGGAACAGGAACTGCGCCTTGCCGGCCACGGAATCCGACGCATCATCGGGGCCAAGTTCCGACGATATGCCCAGATAAGTGTTCATCGACCGCTCGCCATCCGGCGAGACGAAGATCATCGAGCGTGACGTCGGCAATTCGCCCCCCGCCACCGGCGGATTGACGAAATCGGTGCCATTCGCGGCCATGGACCGCGCATAAAAGCGCCCCAGCGCATCGTCATGCACCCTGCCGATGAAGGCGGTCTCAAGCCCAAGGTTGCCCAGCCCGGCCAGCGTATTGGCCACAGCCCCGCCGGGGGCCTGCACCCGGTCGGCCATCGCGCCGTACAGCATCTCGCCCCGGTCGCGTTCCACCAGCTGCATGATGCCTTTCTCGATGCCCATCATCTGGATGAAACTGTCATCGGCCTGGGTGAAGACATCGACAATGGCATTCCCGATGCCGACAACATGGTAGCTTTTCATCGGGTCTTGTCCTCATGGGGGCACAGGTCGCGGATCAGGCAGGCGGGGCATTTCGGCTTGCGCGCAACACAGGTATAGCGCCCGTGCAGGATCAGCCAGTGATGGGCATGCAGCGCGAATTCGGCGGGAATATGGTCTTCCAGTGCCGTTTCCACGGCTTCAACGGTCTTGCCGGGGGCAATGCCGGTGCGGTTGCAGATCCGGAAGACATGGGTATCCACCGCCTGCGCCGGATAGCGGAACCACATGTTAAGCACGACATTGGCCGTCTTGCGGCCCACCCCCGGCAGCGATTGCAGCGCCGCGCGTGATGACGGCACCTCGCCGCCGAACTTTTCGGCAAGAAGGCGGCTCAGCTTCATCACGTTCCTGGCCTTGGTGCGGAACAGGCCGATGGTGCGGATGTGCCCCATCAGCGCCTCTTCGCCCAGGGCCAGCATCCGGGCGGGTGTATCGGCCATTGCAAAAAGGGCGCGCGTCGCCTTGTTCACGCCCGCATCGGTCGCCTGCGCCGAAAGCGCCACAGCCACCAGCAGGGTATAGGCATTGACATGCTCCAGCTCACCCTTCGGTTCGGGGTCGGCCGCCTGAAAGCGGGTGAAGATCTCTCGGATCGTGGGGTAATCAAGCTGGCGTGCCATGCCTGCCTTCTGCCAAACGCCGCGCCCTTGGGCAAGCGCCGTTGGACCACTGCCGCAGGAACCCGCAAAATCCGGGTCGCAGGCCCGGCGCAGCCCCCCTAGACTGACCCCGAAAGGAGCTTTGCCATGACAGACCTGCCACAGGACCCCTACCATTATGCCGTCATTGCCCGTGCCCTGCGCCTGATCGACGATGGCGGGCCTGCCCTGACGCTGGATGATCTGGCCAGCCGCATCGGCATGAGCACGGCGCATTTCCAAAGGGTCTTCTCGCTTTGGGTCGGCGTCTCGCCCAAGCGCTATCAGCAGTATCTTGCGCTGGACCTCGCCCGGCGCCTTCTGGCTGAACGGCACAGCGTGCTGGACACATCGCTTGCCGCCGGCCTGTCGGGGGGCGGGCGGCTGCATGATCTGTTCCTGCGGTGGGAAGCGATGACACCGGGGGAATTCGCGCGCGGCGGTGCGGGGCTGCAGATCTTCTGGGGCCGCTTTGACAGCCCGTTCGGGCCGGCCCTGGTGATGGGGACCGGAAAAGGGATTTGCGGCATCGCCTTTACCGCCGAAACCGGCGAGGCCGGGGCGATGGCTGATCTGCGGGGGCGCTGGCCGAAGGCGGACTTCGTTGAAGCACCCCTGCGCCTGCACGATTGGGTTCGCGGCGCATTCGGACAGGCCACAGCAGCGCAGCCCGCCCCCCTTTACCTGATCGGTGCCCCGTTTCAGATCAAGGTCTGGGAAGCCCTGTTGCGCATCCCCAGCGGCCAGGTCACGACCTATTCTGACCTTGCCACGGCAGTTGGCCACCCCAGGGCCGTGCGGGCTGTCGGAACAGCGGTGGGGCGCAACCCGGTGAGCTGGCTGATTCCCTGTCACCGCGCGCTGCGCAAGTCCGGGGGCCTGGGCGGATATCACTGGGGCCTGCCGGTCAAGCGGGCCATGCTGGCATGGGAAGCCGCCCGGTCTGACGCCGCGTGAAACGCCGCTGCGCCGCAGGCATCCAAGCAGGGTTTTGGTGCCCCGGAAGGGCTGCTATAAGGGGGCAGAACATCCGCTTTTGCGCAACAAAATCAGAGGCAGACCATGAAACCAGGAACTCCGCTTGTCATCGCTTCCGTTGCACTGCTGGGCCTTGCCGCCTGCGCCCCGGAAACGCAGACCATCGCCGGCGGCCCCAGGGCCACCACGGGTGTCGTCACCGGCGCGCTGGTGGGCGCGACGATCGGGGCGACGGCCTCGGGCGGCAACCGGCTGGCCCAGGCTGCGACCGGTGCCGTGCTGGGCGGGGCCCTGGGCGGGGTCATCGGTGCCACGCTGGACCGGCAGGCTGCGGACCTTCAGGCAAGCGTTTCGAACCAGACACGGGTGGTGAACAACGGCAACTCGCTGACCGTGACCATGCCCCAGGACATCCTTTTTGCCACCAACAGCGCCGCCTTGCGCCCGGACCTGCTGCGCGATCTGGACGCGTTGGCAACAAACCTGCTGAACTATCCCGACAGCACGATCGAGATCGTCGGCCATACTGACAACACCGGGACGGCCGCGCTGAACCAGGACCTGTCGCAGCGCCGCGCCGGTGCCGTGGCCGACAAGCTGCGCACCGCCGGCGTGCCCAGCCGCCGGATCGTGGCCATCGGCCGCGGAGAGGATTTCCCGGTTGCCTCGAACCTGACGCCCGAGGGCCGCGCCCTGAACCGGCGGGTCGAGATGGTGATCCGCCCCACGACCTGACGCTGCCCGCAACTGCGGCGCCGGGCGTGCGGCCCGGCCCCGTCGGCGGGAAACTCCGCAGGCTCGCGCAGCGCGCGCCAGCCACCGGCCAGAGGGACAGATGCCATTCCAAAGGGTCGAGCAGGAAAAACTGGCCCAATCCGTGGTGCGGCAGATCGAGCTGCTGATCCTGCGCGGCATCCTGCGGCCCGGAGAGCGCCTGCCATCAGAGCGTGATCTGTCCGAACGGCTTGGGGTTTCGCGCCCGTCGCTGCGCGAAGCGGTGGCCGACCTGCAACAGCGCGGCCTGCTGACAAGCCGGGCGGGGGCCGGGGTCTTTGTTGCCGATGTGCTGGGATCGGCCTTTTCCGATGCGCTGGTCCAGCTCTTTGCAACCCATCAAGAGGCGGTGTTCGACTACATCGCCTTCCGGCGGGATATGGAAGGGCTGGCGGCAGAGCGGGCGGCGCGCCTGGCCTCGGACACTGACCTGCAGGTGATCGGCGCGATCCTGCGCAAGATGGAACAGATCGACGCGCGCCGCGCCCCCGAGGATGAGGCGCAACTGGATGCCGGCTTTCACATGGCGATCATCGAGGCAAGCCACAACGTTGTCATGCTGCACATGATGCGCTCGATGTTCCAGCTTCTGCGCGAAGGCGTGTTCTACAACCGCCAGATCATGTTCCGGCAGCGCACCACCCGCGAGGCCCTGCTGGACCAGCACCGCGCAATCAACAGCGCCCTGCAGGCCCGCGACCCGGGGGCGGCGCGCGCCGCTGTTGAGGCGCATATGAGTTACGTGGAGACGGCCCTGCACAACCAGCACCGTGCCGAACGCCACGAGGCCATCGCCCTGCAGCGGCTGGAACATGAACAGCGCCGCACGTGACCGATGCGGCGCGCGGCAGCCGGCATCTGCGGCGGATGTCCCCGCCTGACCCCAAAGGCAGGATGCCTGCCGGGTCCAAACCGGACAGGGTCTGCACGGTCGATGCGGGTCAGTGAAGGCGCTGACCCACCTGCCTGATCGAAGCCTCGATCATCGCCCCTGCGCCTTCGGCGGTCATCTGCTTTGCCAGAAGGTCGCCCGCAGCCGCAATGGCCACCGAAACGGCCTGTTCGCGCACCTCACGCAATGCGGCGGTTTCGGCCGAAGCGATGCGGTCTTCCGCAGCCGCCAGACGCCGGGTGATCGATGCTTTCAGCTCTTCCTTCGCCTCGGCGGCGGCGGCCATCGCCTCTTCCCTGGCGGTTGCAACGATGCGGTCAGCCTGGGCCTGCACGTCTTTCTGCTTGCGCTCGTAGGTTGCCAGAATTGTCTGTGCCTCTTCCCGCAGGGCCTTGGCCTCGGCCAGGTCGGCCTTGATCTGAACCGCGCGGGCGTCAAGGATCGCGGTCAGGCGCGCGGGCACCCTGGCATAAAGCAGGATGCCGACAAAGACGATGAACGCCATCAGCACGACGAAGTCGGTGTTGTGCAGCGAAAAGAAGGGGCCCTTCGCAGCAAGTGCGGGGGTTGCGGCCAACAGGCTTGCAAGAATGATCCGGATCATCGCCCTTACCCTTTCAGCCGCGCCGTGACAGCCGCCGCCACCGACCGGGCATCAGCCTTGCCGCCCAGGGCCGCCACGATTTCCCTTGCGGTATCCTTGGCAACCTCGGTCACGGCTGCCAAAGCGCCGTCCCGGATTTCGGTGATGCGCCCTTCGGATTCAGCGGATTTCGCGGCAATCTGCGCATCTGCCTTTGCAAGTGCCGCATCCAGGTCTTTCTGGATGCCTGCGCGGGCTTCGGCCACAATCTTTGCGGCATCGGCGCGGGCCTGCGCCAGCGCCTCGTTATAGGCCTTTTCGGCCTTCAGCGCCTTTTGCTTCAGCTCTTCCGCCGCCGCAAGATCATTGGTGATGGCCCCCTTGCGGTCGGCAAGCACCGCCCCGATCCGGGGCAGCGCGATACGCGTCAGCAGAAGATAGATCACGACCAGCGTGACCAGAAGCCAGAATATCTGGTTCGGCCAGGTTGAAAAATCGAGCTGCGGCATTCCAACGGCTTCGCCGCCCTGGCCGGCCGCCTTTGTGGCTTCGGTTGCCATGTCGTTCTCCTGCGGGCCCAGTGGATTGGCCGGACGGGGCTTGCCCCCTCCGGCCCCAAGCAACGGTTTGGCGGGATCAGACCGCGAACATCAGCAGCAGCGCGATCAGGAACGAGAAGATGCCCAGCGCTTCGGCAAAGGCGATGCCGACAAAAAGGTTCGCCATCTGGCCCGGCGCGGCCGACGGGTTGCGCAGCGCACCCGACAGGAAGTTGCCCGCGATGTGGCCCACACCGATACCGGCACCGCCCAGCCCGATCGTGGCCAGACCTGCACCGATGAATTTGCCCATTTCTGCGATATCGCCTTCCATAGCTTTCAGCTCCTTATGGAATGTGGATTGGATTGGTTGATCGTCCGGACCCTAGTGGTGCGCCCCGCCGACGGCGTCGCGCAGATAAACACAGGTCAGAATGGTAAAGACGTAAGCCTGGACAACCGCAACAAGCAGTTCCAGACCGTAGATTGCCGCGACAGCGCCGACCACGACAGGCGAAACGACCGCCAGGGATGCAAAGCCCGCGATCACCTTGATCACCGCATGGCCTGCCATCAGGTTGCCGGCAAGCCGGATGGAATGGCTGACAGGGCGCACGAAGTAAGAGATCACCTCGATCACCGCCAGGATCGGGCGCACGGCCAGCGGGGCCGATGACACCCAGAACATGCTGAGAAAGCCGATGCCATTCCTGATGAAGCCAAGGATCGTGACGCCAAGGAACACCATCAGCGCCAGCGTCACCGTGACGGCGACATGGCTGGTCGTGGTGAAGCTGGTCGGAACCAGACCAAGCAGATTGGCGAACAGGATGAACAGGAACAGGGTCATGACATAGGGAAAGTATTTGACCCCGTCATGGCCGGTCACCTCTTCGACCATGTTGTAGATGAAGCCGTAGATCATCTCTGCCACGGATTGCGTCCGCGACGGAATGATCGCGCGGCGGCGGGTGCCCAGAACCAGCAGACCCGCGATGCACAGAACCGCAATCGCCATCCACAGCGTCACGTTGGTGACCGTGTACCAGTAGACCTCTGTCCCGCCAAACAGGGGTTTGATCACGAACTGATCCATCGGGTGAATCGCAAAACCGCTGCTTTCGCCTTCCGTGGTCACTCTATTCGCCCCCATCGCTGAACCCGGGCTTGCCCGCGTCCTGTTGTTTCTTCATCTGGTCCGCCGTGCGCAGCATCGTCTTGATGCCGGCGGCAAACCCGAAAAGCGCGAAGATGATCAGCAAGACAGGAAGGGTGCCGAACAGCACATCCAACCCGTAACCAATCCCCATGCCGATCACCATGCCGGTCACGAGTTCGATGATCATCCGCCAGGCCACCTCGCCCTGCGAAAAGCCTGTGCCCACCGATGCGTCAGCCTTTACGGCCTGGCCCCTAACCCGGTTCAGCCGCGCTTCCAGGGCACGCAGCCGGTCGGGATCGGGTTCGTCAGCCATCTCTGCGTCCCCTTGGCAGTCGGGCGGAAGCTACGGGGGGTGCAGGGATGAGTCAAGCGTCGATCTGCCCTGCGGCAATCTGGTTAGATCATTGATATATAAATGTATTCCTGCCGTCATCCGGATGCGCGCCGCGCCTGGCGCAACAGATCGGGTCTGCGCCGCCCTTCTGCCATATTCAACCGGATGGTTGACGATATGTCGCCTGCGCGACATAGCTGCACCATGTCGAACCCGCTTGATCAGGTCTTTTCCGCACTTGCCGATCCGACGCGGCGCGCGATCCTTGCAATGCTTCTGGAAGATGACATGGCCGTCACCGATGTGGCCGACCCCTTCCCGATGTCGCTGGCCGCGATCTCCAAGCATCTTTCGGTGCTGGCCGAGGCCGGGCTGATCACGCAGGAAAGGCGCGGCCGCGTGAAATGGTGCAAGCTGGAACCTGACGCGCTGCGCACCGCCTCTGTCTGGATGCAGGGTTTCGGCCAGTTCGGGCCGGTCGATCTGGATGGGTTGGAGCGCTTTCTGGCGGCAGAGCTGCACGGCCCCGACCTGCCCGATCCCCCTGCTTCATTTTCTGTTTGAAAGTATCCTGGGGGTGCGGGGGCAAAGCCCCTGCCGCTCAGCTTGCGAACCACCCCGCATAGGTCTGGCGCAGCACATTCTTTTGCACCTTGCCCATGGCGTTGCGCGGCAATTCCGCCACCACGACCGCCGCCTTGGGCTGCTTGAACCGTGCCAGCCGTCCGCCGATCCCAGACAGGACTTCGGCGGCCTCCAGCCGGACGCCCGCCTTCGGCACCACAACAGCAAAGACCGCCTCGCCGAAATCAGGATGGGGCAGGCCGATGACGGCGCTTTCCTGCACACCCGGCACCGCATCCAGCAGCATTTCCACCTCTTTGGGGTAAACGTTGAAACCGCCCGAGATGATCAGGTCCTTCATCCGGCCGACGATCCTCAGATAACCGTCGGCATCAAGCCGGCCCAGATCGCCGGTCTGGAAGAAGCCATCGGGGCGCAGCTCTTCGGCTGTCTTTTCCGGCATCTTCCAGTAACCTGCGAAGACATTCGGCCCGCGCACCTCGATCTGGCCGATATCCCCTGTGGCAACCTCGGTGTCGCCTTGCGTCAGGCGCAGCTCCACCCCCGGCAGGGGGAAGCCGACGGTGCCCGCCCGCCGCTGGCCGTCATAGGGGTTGGAGGTGTTCATGTTGGTCTCGGTCATCCCGTAACGTTCCAGAATGCGCTGCCCGGTGCGGGCCTCAAACGCCTGATGGGTTTCGGCCAGAAGCGGGGCAGAGCCGGAGACGAACAGGCGGACATGCGCCACAAGATCGCGGTCAAGCCGGGGGTCGGACAGAAGACGCGTATAGAAGGTGGGTACGCCCATCATCGCCGTGGCCTGCGGCAGAAGACGCAGGACGGTGTCCGCATCGAATCCGGGCAGAAAGATCATCGCGCCCCCGGTCAGCAGCGAGACATTCGAGGCGACAAACAGCCCATGGGTGTGAAAGATCGGCAGGGCGTGCAGCAGCACGTCGTCTGCGGTAAACCGCCACAATTGCGCCAGCGCCTGCGCATTGGACAAAAGGTTGCGCTGGGTCAGCATCGCGCCCTTTGACCGGCCCGTCGTGCCAGAGGTGTACAGAAGGGCGGCAAGATCATCCGGCCCGCAGGGGGCCGCATCGAAGCCATCAGGCTGTGCTGCGGCCATATCTGTCAGCGTGCCGCCGCCCTGTGCATCCAGCGTCAGCAGGGCCGCGCCGTGCCGGGCGGCCATCGGGGCAAGCGATGCCTGCCGCGCGGGGTCGCACAGAAAGACGCGGGGCGTCGAATCGCCCAGGAAATAGGCCACCTCCCCAGGGGTATAGGCGGGATTGAGCGGCAGAAAGACCGCACCCAGCGCAACGGCGGCCCCATAAAGCGCCAGCGCCTCGGGCGTCTTGGCGACCTGTGCGGCGATCCTGTCGCCCTTGGCCACGCCCGCCCCGCGCAGGGCATGCGCCTGCCGCGCGATCCGCCGCAGAAAGGCGTCTGCTGACAGGGTGGTGCCATCCTGCAGGATCAGCAGCGGGCTGTGGCGGCCGGACAGCGGGGCGAACAGCGCGTCATGAAGCGGGTTGGTCATGTCATGGCCTTTGCGGACGGCTGCGCCTGTCATGGCACGCGTGGCAGGGCGGCTCAACCCTCAGAAGTTGAGAGTGACGTTTGGCAGGCGCAGTTCGTTGATCAGGTCGCGCACTTCTTGGCGCGCCGCAATGTTCGAGATATTCAGCTGGTCCACCCCGGTCTCCTTGAGGTCAAGCAGGGTCAGGCCGCGCGGAAACAATTCGCGGAAGATGACCCGTTCGGAAAAGCCGGGGGCCACACGAAAGCCGATGCGCCTTGACAGGTCTTCCAGCGCCTGGCCGACCTTCTTCTTGTTGTGCATCTGCTGCGCGCCGAGGCGGTTGCGCAGGACGACCCAGTCGATCGGCTTCAGCCCGGCCTTTGCCCGCAGCTGGCGGGCGTTCCAGACCATTTCGGAATAGATCGACGGCCCCTTCACCTTGCCGGTTTCGGCATCCACCCGCGCCAGCAGGTCGAAATCCACGAAACTGTCATTCAGCGGCGTGATCAGCGTGTCGGCAAGGGAATGGGCGACCTGGCTGAGGCGGGTGTGCGATCCGGGGCAATCGATGACGATGAAATCGCATTCGGCCTCCATCGCTGCAATCGCTGCCGACAGGCGCTGGTCAAAGGCGTTCTCGGTGGGGCCAAGCGCCTCTTTTTCCACCTCGGGCAGCTCGCGGTAATCGGGGGTGGGCAGGTCAAGTCCGCTGCGCAGCAGATAGGCGCGGCGGTTCTCGACATAGCGGCCAAAGGTCTTCTGGCGCAGGTCAAGGTCAAGCGCGCCCACACGGTGCCCCATGCGGGCCAGCGCCGTTGCCACGTGCATGCAGGTGGTCGACTTTCCCGAACCACCCTTCTCGTTCCCCACAACGATGATATGCGCCATGACCCGGCCCCCGCTTGCAAAGAAAAAGGCGCACCGTCCCCCGGCGCGCCTTCTCTATATGTTGGGTGCAAACCGTTGGGAAGCACCGGACGCTCAGAACGCAAGACCTGCGTATTTGTTCTTGAACTTCGACACGCGGCCGCCGGTGTCAATCAGCTTGGCCGCGCCCCCGGTCCAGGCGGGGTGCGCCAGCGGATCGATGTCCAGCGCCATCTGGTCGCCCGGCTTGCCCCAGGTCGATCTGGTCTGGAACACGGTGCCATCGGTCATCTTGACGTCAATGACGTGATAATCGGGGTGAATGCCCTGTTTCATGATCCGGACCCTTATTCGTCTTTGGCTTTGTACGCAGTGTTTTCGGTGATCCGGGCGGATTTGCCGCGACGGTCCCGCAGGTAGTACAGCTTGGCGCGGCGCACACGGCCACGGCGGACCACTTCGATGGAATCGATGTTGGTCGAATACAGCGGGAACACCCGTTCCACGCCTTCGCCGAAAGAGATCTTGCGCACGGTGAACGAGGCGCTGATCGTGGCCCCGCCCTTGCGGCCGATCACGACACCCTCGTAAGCCTGAACGCGGCTGCGGGTGCCTTCGGTCACCTTGTAGCCGACGCGCACGGTGTCGCCTGCCCTGAAATCGGGGATGGTCTTGCCGAGGCTGGCAATCTGTTCCGCCTCAAGCTGCGCGATAAGGTTCATCGCAGGTCCTTTCAATGCTCGCGGTTCTGCCCGCGAAGTGATGCCGCCCTAGAGCTCCTGGTCTTCATCCGGGTCCCTACCATGCGATGCACAGTAAGCCCGCCAGAGGTCAGGCCTGCGTTCTTTCGTCAGCCTTTCGGCCATCCCCCTGCGCCAGCCGGCAATTCTCGTGTGATGCCCCGACAGAAGAATATCGGGTATCGCGCGACCGTCCCAGACAGGGGGTTTCGTATACTGCGGAAATTCAAGAAGACCCTCCGAAAAGCTTTCCTCTTCGGCGGAGTCCTGATTCCCAAGCACGCGGGGTATAAGGCGGACGGTCGCATCAATCAAGGCCTGTGCGGCAATCTCGCCCCCGGTCAGGACAAAGTCGCCAAGGCTGACTTCCTCCAGCCCGTGATGGTCGATGACGCGCTGATCGATGCCTTCGAAGCGGCCGCACAGCAGGGTAATCCCCTGCCCGACCGCCCAGCGCCGGGCCATGCCCTGGGTAAAGGGCGTGCCGCGCGGCGACAGGCAGACAACCGGCCACTGCCGCCGGTCCGGCGGCGTGCCTTCGGCAGCCGCGCGCAGGGCACGGTCCACCACATCGGCGCGCAGCACCATTCCGGCACCGCCCCCGGCCGGGCTGTCATCGACATTGCGGTGCCGCCCCTCGCCAAAGCTGCGCAGATCAAGCGTTTGCAGCGACCACAGGCCGAACTCCAGCGCCTTGCCCGTCAGGCTCAGTCCCAGCGTGCCGGGAAACGCATCGGGGAACAGCGTGATCACACGGGCTTTCCAGGCCGAGGCAACCACGCGCGGCTCTTCCATCAGGTCACGCGGAACGGCCGAGGCCGAAATGTTCAGCCGCCCGTGTGATCTGGCTGTCCGGTCCGGGGGCGGGGCCATCACGCCAGCCCTTCGGGCAGATCGACAATCACCCGGCGCGCGGCCAGATCGACGGTCGGAACCACGGCCCGGGTAAAGGGCAGCAGCAGCGCCGTCTTCATGCCGGGACCGGCGATTTCCAGCAGGTCGCCCGCGCCATGATTGTAGACGGCAAGAACCTTGCCAATCGGCGCGCCGCCAGTGTCATGAACGTCAAGGCCAATCAGATCGGCGTGATAGAATTCATCGTCGCCAACTGCGGGAAGCTTTTCGCGCGCAACATACAGGCTGGTGCCCTTCAGCGCATCGGCCTGCTCTTTTGTCAGCACGCCCGACAGGCGCACGCCAAGTCCATTCGCCACGGCGCGGGTCAGCGTGATGTCAAAGCTGCGGCTGCCGTCTTCGGTGAACAGCGGGCCGTAGCGGACAATGGCCTTGGGGTCGGTGCAGAAGCTTTTCAGGCGCACCTCGCCCTTGACCCCGAACGATCCGGCGATGGCACCGACGCAGACGCGATCCGGTTGGGTCATGCTGTCACTTTCCGGGGGATCGGGCGGCCCGGCCGGGGCCGCCCGCAGGGGGGGTCACTCGGCGGCGGCTTCGGCGCTGCGGGCGGCCTTTTTCCTGGCCAGATCCGCCATGCGCTTGCCGGGGACGGCCGCCTTGGGGTTGTTGCGCAGAGTCTTTTCCCTCAGGCCGGCGGCTTCCAGCATCCGCGCGATCCGGTCGGTCGGCTGCGCGCCCTGGCCCAGCCAGTACTGGATGCGTTCGACGTTCATCCTGATCCGGTCTTCGCTGTCCTTGGCCAGCAGCGGGTTATAGACGCCCAGCTTTTCCAGAAAGCGGCCATCGCGCGGCATGCGGCTGTCGGTGGCAACGATGGAATAGAATGGCCGCTTCTTGGAGCCGCCGCGGGCAAGACGGATTTTCATGGACATGGGGTGGTCTCCTTGGGTTTGGTTTGAACCGGGCAAGCCCCGGTCATTTCTGCAGGTTTTCGTGATGCCTGATGACTTCCGAGATGATGAAGCCCAGGAATTTCCGGGCAAAATCGGGATCAAGATCGGCTTCCTGCGAAAGCCGTTCCAGACGTTCGATCTGCTGCGCCTCGCGCGCCGGGTCAGAGGGCGGCAGGTTGTGGTCGGCCTTGAGGCGGCCCACCGCCTGCGTCTGCTTGAAGCGTTCGGCAAGCGTGTAGACAAGGATGGCGTCCAGCCTGTCGATGCTGTCGCGATGGTCCTTCAGCAGCGCCTGGGCAAGGGATGCGGCGTCGGTCATGCGGCTTTCCCGGTGCCGACATGGCACCTCAACTGCAAGGCCGCGAGGCCGTGGCAACAGTCGCAAAACGCTTCGATCCCGCCACATGGGCGGCCCCGCTGCATCTGAAGACGGGGTTCTGTCATGCCAGACCCCGCAGATCATGCACCACAACCACATCATCGGGGTCGATGCCGGGGCGCGCCGAACGCGTGCCGCCCAAACGTTTGGCAAGGGCGATTGACCGTGTGTTGCCGGGGGTAATGTAGTTGACAAGGTGATCCCAGCCGAAGGTCGCGCGCGCCCAGTGCATCACGCGACGGGCTGCCTCGGCGGCGATGCCGCGCCCTTCGGCCGCGGGGGTAACGAACCAGCCGAGTTCGGGTTCGGGGTAACCCTGCGGCTGATAGATGCCGACTTCGCCAAGATATTGGCCGCTGGCGATGTCATCGACACTGAACGGACCATAGCCCATCAACGGCCATTGCGCGACTTCGGATGCCCAGACGCGCCAGGCAGCGTTGACGTCAAGCGGACCGCCTTCCCACACCGAGCGGTCAGAGGCATAGAAGGATGCGCGATGGGCGAAATCGGCCATCACCGGCATCCGCAGTGTCAGACGCGGTGTTGTCAGGGTCGGGGCCAGAGATAAGGTGACATGGGCCGGGGGGGTGATCATGCGCGCAGCCCCGCCTGGCGAATTTTCTGGCGAAAATTCACGTCCGGGGAATTTTCGCCAGAAAATTCGCATCTCCGCGCTGGCCGGTTCATTTCTGCTTCATCAGCCCAGACGGGCCGGACGGCAGGCACCGTCCACATGCCCGCACCGCGCAGCATCCAGCCTGCGATGCCCTGGCAGAAATCCGCGAACGCCTGTTCCCCGGTAAAGGGGCCGCCCATGCCATGTGCCCGTTCGCCGGTGAGAACCCCGGCGCAGGCGGGAAAGTCGCCAGGAACCGGGGTACGCAGCCGCAGGCGCGGCGTCTCGGCCACCGGCACGGCGCTGGCCAAATCTGTCGCAGGCAACGCAGCCTTACCCTGTGGTGGTTGAAGCCGGGCTGAGGTCATGCCTTGCCCCCGGTCAACCGATGGCGCCAGACCTGATCGTCCGGGTACATCCCCTGCGCCGCAGGGTCCAGCCGCGCGCCGAGCCGTTCGGCGACGCGGGCCGAGCGGTGGTTCGCGGGACCGACATAGCTGACAAGCGTGGAAAGTCCGAGTGTTGCGAAAGCCCAGTCGCGCAGGCTGGCCGCGGCCTCGGTCGCATAGCCTTTGCCCTCGTGCCCGGAATAGACGAACCAGCCGAGTTCGGGTTCCGGGAACAGCGGGCCTGCGTTGATGCCGACCTGCCCGACCGTCTCGCCGCTTTCGCGCAGATCGATCATCAGCGCGCCGTGGCCGAAGAGGGTCCAGAGTGCGACGTCGTGGCAGAAGATGCCCCAGGCGTCGCGCGCCCCGTAAGGCCCACCCATCCCGACCGACCGGTCCGAGCCGAGGAAGGCTGCATAGTTCGGCCAATCCTCCGCCACCGGCGGGCGCAGCGTCAGGCGCAGGGTCTGCAGGACGGGCCGGTTCATTTCTTTTTCATCAGCCCCGACAGCCCCGATGGCAGGGTCAGCCCCTTGCCCATCCCGCCCGGTCCGCCAAACCCTGCGGGCAGCTTGCCCTGCATGGCCTTTGCTGCCTGCTCCATCTGGTCGGGCGACATCGCCGACGGGTCGGGCAGGCCACCCTTGCCCATCATCTGTTTCATGGCGGCCTTCATCATGCCGCCCTTGCCCATCTTCTTCATCATGTCCGCCATCTGGCGGTGCTGCTTGAGAAGCTTGTTGAGATCGGACACTTCAAGTCCCGACCCTGCGGCAATGCGCCTTTTCCGGCTGGCCTGCAGCAGGTCGGGGTTGGCGCGTTCCTTTCTGGTCATCGAATTGATCAGGGCGATCTGGTGGCGCAGCATCCTGTCGTCAAAGCCCGCATCGGCCGCCGCCTTCTGCATCTTGCCCATGCCGGGCATCATGCCCATGACGCCCTGCATCCCGCCCATCTTCAGCATCTGGTCAAGCTGGCCCTTCAGGTCGTTCATGTTGAACAGGCCCTTCTGGAACCGCTTCATCATGCGTTCGGCCTGTTCGGCCTCAAACGTTTCCTGCGCCTTTTCGACCAGGGCCACGATATCGCCCATGCCCAGAATGCGGCCCGCAACCCGGTCCGGTTCAAAGGTTTCAAGGGCATCCATCTTTTCGCCAAGCCCGACAAAGCGGATCGGCTTGCCGGTAACGGCGCGCATCGACAGGGCGGCACCCCCGCGCCCGTCGCCATCCATCCGCGTCAGCACGACGCCGGTGATGCCGACCTTGCCATCGAATTCGGTGGCGACGTTCACCGCGTCCTGGCCGGTCAGGCCATCGACCACCAGCAGCGTTTCGCGCGGCTGGGCGATGTCGCGCACCGCCTGCACCTCGTCCATCAGCACGTCGTCGATGTGAAGGCGCCCGGCGGTGTCAAGCATGAACACGTCATAACCGCCAAGGCTCGCTTGGGTCTTCGCACGGCGGGCGATCTGGACGGCGGTCTCGCCCCGGACAATGGGCAGGGTATCCACGCCGATCTGCGCGCCAAGGATCTGCAATTGTTCCATGGCCGCAGGGCGGTTGGTGTCAAGCGAGGCCAGCAGAACCCGCTTGCCGCTGCGTTCCTTCAGGCGTTTGGCCAGCTTGGCGGTGGTGGTGGTCTTGCCCGAACCCTGCAGGCCGACCATCAGGATGGCCGAGGGCGGGTTGTCGATTTTCAGCGCGTCGGCAGGGCCGTCGCCCGACAGCACGCGGATCAGCTCGTCATGGACGATCTTGACAACCTGCTGGCCTGGCGTGACCGACCGGGTCACGGCCTGACCGGTTGCCTTGTCCTGCACGGACTTGACGAAATCGCGGGCGACGGGAAGGGAAACGTCGGCTTCCAGCAGGGCGGTGCGCACCTCGCGCAGGGCGGTGGCGACATCGGCATCGCTCAGCGCACCCTGCCTTGTCAGCCGGTCGAACACGCCGCCAAGACGTTCTGACAGATTCTCGAACAAGGCCCGTCTCCTGCTGCACCCTGCCCCGACAGGGATCAGGATGATCAAAACGCCAACATCGCCCATGGGCGCAACGCGCTGATGGGCGGCGATCCCGGAAAAGGTCCGGGACCGGAAGAGCAGTGCGCCTCCGGGATCGGGCTGCGGTTAATCCGGTTGGACAGCAAAGTCAAGCAAAGGGTACTGGCCGGCGCAAGGCCGGGCACTACCTTTGCGGGCGGGGGTTGCAGGCCGCGGGTTGCGGTGCGGGGGGCAGCGGTATGGCTGATGGCGTGATCTATGTGGCAGAGGGCAGCGACTATCTGGAGCTTGCCGTACAGTCGGTGCGCAGTTTGAAGGCGCTGAACCCGGAACTTCCGGTTGATCTGTTCACTGATCAGCCGACAGGCACCGGACTTTTCGACAGCGTAAAGCCGATCCCTGCCGGCCCGACAGCAAAGCTGGCCAGCCTGCCCGCGACCCGTTTCGACCGGACGCTTTATCTGGATTGCGACACCCTGTGCCTTGCGCCGCTGGATGACCTTTTCGAGATCCTGACACGGTTCGAACTGGCGATTGCACATGACGTTCGGCGCACGTCGGATCTGATCCGCGAAGGGGCCGCCGAATCTCCGCCCTATGCGTTTCCGCAAATGAACGCCGGGGTGATGCTGTACCGGCGCTCGACGGTGATGCGTGGCTTCCTGCGGAACTGGCAGAAGGCTTATGCTGCGGCCGGAAAGCCGCGGGATCAGCCGACCCTTCGCGATCTGCTCTGGTCCAGCGACCTTCGGTTTTATGTTCTTCCGCCCGAGTTCAACCTGCGGCGGGTGACGGTGCTGGACGCCTGGGAACCGCTGGATGCCCGCCCGACGATCCTGCATTCGCACCGTTTGTTGCAGCACCTGCGCGGCGCGCCCGACCGGCTGACCACCCTGACCGAGATCCTGCCTGCAGAACGTCTTGCGCGGGCCGAAGAATGGCGCCGGTCCCCTGTGGCTGATCCGGCGCAGGGCGGCGATGCCGTGGCCGCCTATCACAGCGCGGAAGCTGCCCTGACCAGCCGGGAAAGGCCGCAAAGCGACGGAAAGGCCACGGTCTTCCGCGACGGGGGCCAAGGCGGCAACCTGCCCGGCGGCCATGCGGGGCGGTCCGGGGCACGGTCGCGACGGAAAAGCGTGCCAGCCCCATGACCGCTTTCGGTCCGGCCCGCCCGGCCTGATCCTTGGGCGCTACCGGCACAGTCGGTGCAAAGCGCCGGTCTGGCGGGTTGCACTTGCAGTCAGGGCGATTGCAGGTAGCTTCGGCACCGGCGCGCTGGGGTGCCGGCGCCAGCAGGCAAGAGGCCGGGCATGGGGTTCGACAACTGGGATGAAATCCGCACGGCCTTTCATGTGGCCCGCCTTGGCACGGTTTCGGGTGCCGCCGAAGCGCTGGGCGTACACCATGCAACCGTGATCCGCCATATCGACGCGCTGGAAAAACGGCTGGGAACAAAGCTGTTTCAGCGCCATGCCCGCGGCTACACCCCGACCGAGGCCGGCCGGGACCTGCAGGCGGTCGCCCTGGCCACGGAAGATCAGTTCAGCCAGCTGGCCGGCCGCATCCGGGGCCAGGTCGATACGGTGACGGGCGAGCTTCTTGTCACCTCCATCGCCGGCGTCGCACCCCTTGTGGCCCCTGTCTTTGTCTCGTTTCAGGCGGCGCATCCCGGCGTCAGGGTCCGCTACATGGCAGACACCCGGGTGTTCCGGCTGGAATATGGCGAGGCGCATGTCGCCCTGCGTGCGGGTGCCATTCCCGAAGAGCCCGACAATGTCGTCCAGCCGCTGGCGCGGATGCGCGCCGGTCTTTACGCCGCAAAGGCCTATGTCCGCGCCCATGGCACCCCGGCCGGCGAGGCCGGTTTCCCCGGACACCGCTTTGTGACGACACATGGCGAGGCGCTGCGCGCACCGTTCCACCGCTGGCTGCGCGACCGGGTCAGCGACGAGGCTTTCTGCTTTGTCGCCTCGGACACCTCAACAATGGCCGCAGCGATCCGCGCCGGGGCGGGGATCGGGTTTCTGACGGTTCACGAGGCGCAGAACGACCCAGACCTGGTCGAGATCATGCCATCACGACCGGAATGGGAAGTGCCGCTTTGGCTGGTGACCCATGTCGATCTTCACCGCACCCCCAAGGTGCAGGCCTTTGTCGCCCATATCAGGGAAGCTGCCAAGGGCTGGGACGCGCTTTGACCGGCCGGGGCGGGACCAGGGGCGGGCATCTGGCGATGCTTGCCTTTTCGGCGCTGGTTGCCGGATCATTCTCGCTTGGATCGCTGGCCGCACCGCTGATCGATCCCGCCGCCCTGAGTGCGGTGCGGTTTTTTCTGGCCGGCGGGGTCATCGGGGCGGTGGCGCTGGCCACCGAAGGTTTGCCCCGGTCAGCGGCACGGGCACCCTGGCGCTATGGGGTGCTGGGCGGATTGCTTGCCATCTATTTCGTTGCGATGTTCGAAGGCCTGAAATCCGCGCCCCCGGTCCCGGCGGCTGCGGTCTTTACCCTGACCCCGGTGATGGCGGCCGGTTTCGGGTGGCTCCTGCTTGGCCAGAGGATGTCATCCCGCATTGCACTGGCGCTGGCGATCGGGGCGGCCGGTGCCCTGTGGGTGATCTTTCGCGGCAACTTTGCCGCCCTTGCGGCGCTTAAGATCGGTCAGGGAGAGGTGATCTATTTCTGGGGCTGTCTGGCCCATGCCGTCTATACGCCGATGGTGCGCAAGCTGAACCGGGGTGAACCGGCGGTGATCTTTACCTTCGGCACGCTGGCTGCGGGATGCCTGTTGCTGATGCTCTGGGGGATGCGATCTGTCCTGTCCACTGACTGGGCCGCCCTGCCACCGGTCTTCTGGATCACCCTGATTTACCTGGTTGTCTTTGCGACAGCGGCAAGTTTCCTGTGCATCCAGTATGCAACCCTGCGGCTTCCGTCGTCCAAGGTCATGGCCTATACCTATCTTGTCCCCAGTTGGGTCATCCTGTGGCAGATTGCCCTGGGGCTGGAGCGTCCGGGCCTGGCGGTACTGCCCGGCGTGGGTCTGACTGCCCTGGCGCTGGTCCTGCTGCTCAAGGACGAAGGGGTTGAGCGGCGAACGGGTTCAGCGGGGTGCTGAAGCTGCATCCCGCCGCCTGGCGGGCGGGAAAATCTTCCCGATCCGGGGAAAAGGGGTTGCGATTCCGGGCAGGGGCCACCGTGGCATAAGGACCCTTCCTGCACGCACAACAAGGGCAAGGGCCCGACCCGGCGGGGGCGAAGCGGCGGCTGGCGGCGGGGCAGGGGGCGGATCGGTCGCAGTCATCTGTCCGGCGGCCTTGATCCACGCCGCCTGCACCCGGAAGCTTCCCTTCAGCACGGCGATTTTACTTGACGATCTGCCACCGTCTGCTAAGTGAATGAATGTTCATTCACGCCGCAACGCAGCAACTTCAGGAAACACCGCAAGATGACGCTTCAGTCCCCGGACTTTCGTCTGCAAGCCGCACCGGATGCGCGGCAGTCGGGCATTCTGGATGCCATTCGCGCGTCGTTCATCGAAAAGGGCTTTGATGGGGCCTCGATGCAGGACCTTGCGCGCGCCGCCGGGATGAGCGTGGGGAACTTCTACCGGTACTTTCCGTCGAAGGATGCGATCATCGCGGCCATTGCGATGCGGGATCTGGCCGATGTGGAAGCCGAATTCGCGACGGTCATCGGCTCGGACGATCCGCTTGGAATGCTGCGGCTGGCCCTGCGCCGCTACATTTGCGAAACATGCCATTCCGATGGCGCGCTTTGGGCCGAAATCAACGCCGCCGCCCGCCGCAAGCCGGCAATCAGCGCTGCCGTGGGGCATCTTGAAAGCTGTATCCGCAGCTACCTGACCACTGTCTTTGCGGCGGTGACCGGACAGCCGTTTGCCGAGGCGCAGCGCCGCTATGGCAGCCATGCCTCGCTGATCCTGATGATGGTCCAGGCCAGCGGAATGCGGGTTCCCGAACAAGGCGCATCAGAGGAACGTGACCTCGATGAGCTCATCCTGCGGACGATAGACAGAACTCTCGATGAAATTGCCAACGATGCGTCAAAAGGCTGACATGAAACGGATGCCCCTTCTTATCGCCGCATTTGCGGCTGCCTTTGGTCCCGCAGGGATCGGGTCCGTCCCGGCTATGGCCCAGACCGGGGCCGCCACCCCCGAAACTGTGGCGCCAGCCCTGCCTGCAATCACGGTGTCCACCGTGTCGCGCCGGGTTCTGCGCGACCGTGTCATCGGCTCCGGCCTGGTAACGCCGGTCGAACGGGTGCTGGTGCAGCCCTTGATCGAAGGGCAACCAATCGAGTCCCTCGAGGTGGAAGTCGGCGATATCGTGACCAAGGGCCAGGTGCTTGCCCGGCTGTCAGGTTCAACGCTGAAGTTGCAGCAAAGCCAGCTTGCGGCATCGCGGGCTTCGGCGGTTGCGGCAATCGCCCAGGCCGAAGCGCAGCTGCTGGACGCCAAATCGGCCTCGGACGAGGCGACACGCATCAACGAACGCACACAGCAACTGCGCGCGCAAGGGTCATCCTCGCAGGCGGCGGCGGATACGGCCTCGTCCAATGCCGTTTCCGCAGCGGCGCGCGTCACGGTGGCTGTCCAGGGGCTGGAAGCGGCCAAGGCGCAACTGGCCCTGGTTGAGGCACAGATCGAAGATGTGAAGCTGCAACTGTCGCGGACCGAAGTCGTGGCCCCCGTTGCGGGCGAAATCGTGGCGCGCTCTGCCCTGGTGGGCGGCATCGCGACCGCGCAGTCAGAGCCGATGTTCGCGATCATCCGTGACAGCGAACTGGAACTGCGCGCCGATTTTGCCGAACGTTTCATGCTGAAGATCAAGCCCGGACAGAAGGTTCTGATGCGTGGCGTGGGCCAGCCTGAGTCGCTGACCGGGACTGTCCGGCTGGTGGACCCGGCCATCGCCGAAGCCTCGCGGCTGGGGCAGGCGCGGGTGACCATCGATGATCCGGCGATGGTGCGCACCGGCATGTTCATGGATGCCGAAGTGCTTGTCGCGGAACGCGAAACGCTGGCGGTTCCGGTGACAGCCGTGGGGGCCGGCGACACCGGCGCAACGCTGATGCGCGTCACGGACGGGCTGGTCGCGCGGGTTTCCGTAGAACTGGGCATCCGCGACGGCGGCTTTGTCGAAGTGCTGAGCGGCGTCGCGGCCGGCGATCTGGTTGTCACGAAAGCCGCCGCTTTCGTGCGCGACGGGGACAAGATCAATCCCGTGCCCGCGTCTTCCGGCACGAACTGAGGATACCGCGATGAACTTCTCTGCCTGGTCGATCAGAAACCCGATTGCACCCATCCTGGCCTTTGTCATGTTGCTTGTGCTGGGCTGGCAGGCGTTCACCGCCATGCCGATCACGCGCTTTCCGAACATCGACGTGCCGCTGGTTGCGGTGACCGTCACCCAGTCAGGTGCCGCACCCGCCGAGATGGAAGCGCAGGTGACCAAGCGGATCGAAGATGCCGTTGCCGGCATCACCGGCGTGAAGAACATCATCTCCACCGTGACCGATGGCGTGTCGCAGACCGCCGTGGAATTCCGCATGGAAGTGCCCACCGACAAGGCCGTGCAGGATGTGAAGGACGCGATCGATCAGGTCCGGGGCGATCTGCCGGGCGATGTCGAAGCACCGATCATGACGCGGATCGATGTGGAAGGTCAGGCAATCATGACCTTCGGCGTTTCCGCACCGGACATGTCACTGGAAGAGCTGTCCTGGTTCGTGGATGACAGGATCACCCGTTCTTTGCAGGGGCGTCCCGGTATCGGCCGGGTTGACCGCTACGGCGGGGCCGAACGCGAAATCCGGGTCGAGCTGGACCCGGTGAAACTGGACAGTTTCGGCATCACCGCCGCCGCCGTGAATGCCCAGCTGCGTGCCACCAACGTCGATCTTGGCGCGGGCCGCGCCCGGATCGGCAGCGGCGAACAGGCAATCCGGACCCTGGGCGATGCCGAAACGACAGAAAGCCTTGCCCAGACGACCATCGCCCTGCCATCGGGGCGCTTCGTGCGCCTGGGGGACCTTGGCGAGATCGTGGATACCTATCAGGAATTGCGGTCCTTTTCCCGGATGAATGGCGATCAGGTTGTTACCTTTGCGGTGTTCCGCGCCAAGGGGGCAAGCGAAGTCAGCGTTGCCGAAACCGTCAATCAGGTTGTGGACAAGATCCGGGCAGAAAACCCCGAAGTGGCGATATCGCTGGTCGATGACACCGTCTTTTACACCTACGGCAACTACAAGGCCGCGCTGCATACCCTGATCGAAGGGGCCATTCTGGCCGTTCTGGTGGTGCTGGCCTTTCTGAAGAACTGGCGCGCCACGCTGATCGCGGCGGTGGCCCTGCCGCTGTCCGCGATCCCGACCTTCTGGATCATGGACCTGCTGGGCTTTTCGCTGAACCTGATCAGCTTCCTTGCGATCACGCTGGCGACCGGCATTCTGGTGGACGACGCCATTGTCGAGATCGAGAACATCGCGCGTCACATCCGCATGGGCAAGACACCCTACCGCGCCGCGATCGAGGCTGCGGACGAAATCGGGCTGGCGGTGATTGCCACCTCGGCCACCATTGTTGCGGTCTTCGTGCCGGTGTCCTTCATGCCCGGAATACCTGGGCAGTACTTCCGGCAATTCGGCCTGACCGTTGCCATTGCCGTGATCTTCTCGCTTCTGGTCGCGCGTCTGATCACGCCGATGATGGCTGCCTATCTGATGCGCGACAAGGACGCGGACGGGCACGAACAGAAAGACGGCTGGATCATGCGCGGCTATCTGCGCTTTGTGAAGGTAACCACATCGGGGCATCTTTGGGTGATCCCTGCCCGCTATCTGACGCTGGTTGCCGCAATCGGCGTGCTGGCGGTGTCGCTGTTCTTCATGCTGCGCATTCCGGGCAGTTTCATTCCGCCCGAAGATGTCAGCCGCATTCCGCTCAGCGTGGAACTGCCGCCGGGCGCCACGCTGGCGGAAACCGACCGGACCACCCAGGCGATTGCAGCCCGCATCCGCGACATCGACGGGGTGAACAGCGTTTTCGTCCTTGGCGGCACCTCGCCGACCGGCGACCGCGATGTGCGGCGCGCCAGCGTGACGGTGCTGCTTGACAAGCTGGATCATTCGCTTCTGCACCGCGTCACCGGGATTGCGCGCAGCATTCCCGTTGTCGGCCCCCTGCTGCCGGAACTTCAGGCCAAGGGACGCACCCGGCCGCAGAGCCAGATCGAGGCCGAAATCTTCACGGCCGTAAAGACCATTCCCGATGTGCGCGTGTTCAAGCTGAACGACCGGGGCGAGCGGGATCTGTCTTTTTCGATCCTGTCGTCGAACGAACAGGATCTGAACACCGGCGTCGCCCTTCTGGAAGCCGCCCTGCGCGGCGACCCGGCCCTGGCCGATGTCGCCTCTGAGGGTGCCTTGCCGCGCCCGGAAATCCAGATCACCCCGCGCAAGGAAGAGGCCGCGCGTCTGGGCATCACCACGGCGCAGATCGCCGAGGTCATCCGCGTTGCCACGATCGGCGATGCGGACGCAGCCCTGGCCAAACTGTCCATCGACAACCGCCTGATTCCGGTGCGGGTCCAGCTGAACGAAGCCTCGCAGAAGGATGTGGCCCGTCTGGCCGCCCTGAAGGTGCAGGCGGCGAACGGCATGGCCGTGCCGCTGAGCTCGGTGGCCGATGTGCGCATCGCCGAAGGTCCCAGCATGGTGGACCGTCTGAACCGCGAACGCCGCGCCACCATCGGGGCCAACCTTCCCCAGGGCGTTGCCCTTGGCACCGCAACCGAGCGGTTCAACGAGATTGTCAGCAGTGTGGAGCTTCCGCCCACCGTGCGCGTTCAGGAAGCGGGCGATGCCGAGATCCAGCAGGAAGTGTCGGCAGCCTTCGGCAATGCCATGGTCATGGGGCTCATGCTGGTGCTGACGGTGCTGATCCTGCTGTTTGCCAGCGTGATTCAGCCCTTCACCATCCTGTTCTCGCTGCCCCTGGCGATTGGCGGCGTTGCGGCGGCGCTGATTGCAACGGGCAGCCCGGTATCGATGCCGGTCCTGATCGGGATCCTGATGCTGATGGGTATTGTCACCAAGAACGCCATCCTTCTGGTGGATTTCGCCATAGAAATGCGCCGGCAGGGCATGGATCGCTTTGCCGCCGTGATCGAGGCCGGTCACAAGCGGGCGCGGCCCATCGTCATGACATCCATCGCGATGTCGGCAGGGATGCTGCCCTCTGCCCTGGGCGTGGGCGAGGGCGGATCGTTCCGCGCGCCGATGGCCGCCGCCGTCATCGGCGGGATCATCGCATCAACCGTGCTGAGCCTTGTGATCGTGCCTGCCTTCTTCCTGATCATGGATGATCTGTCCTCGCTGCTTGGCCGGCTGTTCGGGCGGTTCATCGGACCGAAGGAAGACGAGCCTGTCGAACCCGCAGCCCATGAACTGGCCGCCCGGATTGCGGCCAGTTCGGCCGGGATTGCCGCGCTGGAAACGCGGATCGGGTCGCTGGAACAGGGAACCTTAGGAAGGCGCGGGCCAAAGACGCTGCACGTGGCGGAATGATACGCGACCTGGCGCGCGCTGCGCTGCGCGCCAACCGGGACGGGCGTCGGGGATGCCCATGCAGCGGAAACGGCCCGCAGGCGAACCTGACAGGGTGCTGAAGCAGCGGCTTGGCCGCATGGGCGGCCGGACAAGGTTTCGCAGGCTCGGGAAAGGGATTGCCCCTGTGGCGGAAGGGTGCCCCGCAGACCGGTCGGTCCGGGAGAAGCAGAGGCCAGCGCCCGGCCCGGCGGGGGCGAAGCGCCCGCCGGCGGCGGGGCGGGGGCTTTGGTCCCCGGCTGGTCCTGAACCCGGCGCAGCGCTGGGCCAAGGGCGATGGCCCCTGCCAGAGAGGCGGTGACAACGCTTTCGCCTGTTCGGGCGGGAACAGGAAACGCATCGCGTTTCCCCCGCCCGCGCGCGACGGTGCCCTGCAGACCGGCAGGTCCTGGATCAGCAGAGGCCAGCGCCCGGCCCGGCGGGGGCGAAGCGCCCGCCGGGGGCGGGGCGGGCGCTGGCCGGGGGCTTTGGGCCCCCGGCCTGTCCTGATAGATGGCGTGGTGCTGTGGCAGGGGCGATGGCCCCTGCCATTGAAACGGTGATGGTGCCTTCGCCCCGCCGGGCGGGAACAGGAAACGCGACTCGCGTTTCCCCCGCCCGCGCGGGACGGTGCCCTGTAGACCGGCAGGTCCCGGACCAACGAAAGGCCAGCGCCCGACCTGCCCATGGCCAGCGCCCGCCGGGAGCTTTGGCCCCCGGCTGGTCCTGATGCCAGCGCAGCGCTTGGCCAAGGGCGATGGCCCCTGCCAGGCGGCGCAGGCGCAAGAACGTCCCGCTTTTCCGTCAGCAAACCTGAGCAACCGGCACTTTTCAGTACCCTGCTCACGGCATGTCAGCAACTCCCGGTTTCCTGGCGGACCCGGAGCGATTCGAACGCCCGGCCCTCAGATTCGTAGTCTGATGCTCTATCCAGCTGAGCTACGGGTCCGCTGATCCGCGATGTAGCCCCGCCCCTGACCCATTGCAAGGGCGAAAACGCTGCCTACTGCAGGTCTGTGGGGCCGACTGTTTTCGGCAGCCGGATCACGAACTCGGTGCCGTCATCCCCGCTGCGCAAAAGCTCCAGCCGCCCGCCATGGCCGCGCACCAGCTCGGCCGAGATCGCCAGACCAAGGCCGGAACCGCCCTTGCGCGCCCCGCCCTGAAAGGCGGTGAACAGGTGTTCGCGCGCCCGTGCCGGCAGGCCGGGGCCGGTATCGCCCACCTTGATCCACCAGTCGCTGTCATCTTCGCCGCCGCTGATCGTGATCGTACCCTCTGCGCCGGTGGCCTCGATTGCCTGCCGGGCATTGCGCAGCAGGTTCGACAGCACGCGGTACAGCTGCTCGCGGTCGCCGCGCACCATCATGCCGGGGGTGATGTCGATCAGGCAGGCAACGGGGCCACCGGGACCCAGGCCTTCCCCTTCGGCCACCTCATCGGCCAGACGGCGCAGCGGAAAGCGCGACAGTTGCGGCGGCGGCTCTTCAGCCCTGCCGAAGGTCAGCGTCGATTCGCACAAGGCAACCGCACGGCGGATCGACGCCTCCAGCTTGGGGGCGGCGCGGGCGACCACGGGGTCGGCACTGCCCTCCATCCGGTCGGCGAACAGCTGGGCCGTGGTCAGAAGGTTGCGCAGATCATGGCTGATCTTGGCAACCGCGCCGCCAAGCTGGGCAAGCCGCTCTTTCTGGCGCAGGGCTGCGGTCAGTTGCGTTTGCAGGCCGTAAAGGGCATCTTCCGCCTCGCGCAGTTCCGCGACGCGCGCGGTGGGGGTGATGATGCGGCGGGCATCCTCGGGCGCATCCGCATAGGCGGTCATGTGGGTGACCACGCGGCGGATCGGCATTACCAGCAAGCGGCGCACGGCCAGAAACAGCAAAACCGCCGTCACCGCCGAAATCAATGCGGACAGGATCAAGATGCGCCCGCCATATTCCAGCAGCGCGCTGCGCAGGGGGGCGGTTTCGGTGGTGATCTCGATCAGCAGACCCGCCTGCTGCACGGGGTTGCCGATCACACGGATCACACGGTTCTGCGGATCAAGGATCTGGGCGATGGCATCGCGGATCAGCCGCCAGGACCCCTGCAGGCGCAGATCATAGGTCGCGTAGACCGGTTCGGGAATTTCCGACGACAGCACAAGTTGCCGCACCTCGTCGCGGCGAAGCACCACGTTGAAGACGCCCGCGTTCGCCAGCAACTCCTTCTCCAGTTCGGCGCTGATCATTTCATCGGTGGCCAGGGTCGCCAGCGAGGCGATCTGCGCCCGTTCCAGCTTCAAAAGCAGGTAATCCGCCCTGAAGCGCGCCACAGAGGGCACAAAGATCAGAACCTCGGCCAGCATGACGAAAGCCACCGTCAGCAACAGGAAACGCCCTGACAGCGTGTTCAGCACGGACCGTTTCCTGACCTTTGTCGTCTCGTTCATTTTCTGTTCAATAACATCCCCGGGGGGTGACAAGCGATCAGAAACCCTTCGGTGCAGGGTTTCCGCCACCAACGCCCGGCCCGTGGCCGGGCCGGGCTGGGGGGCAGACGGCCCCCCGGCGCGGTTCGGACCGGGCGCGCGTCAGGGCAGCCATCGCTGCACCAGCCGCACCACCCGCTTGACCACAGGGTTATCAAACAGACGCGGCGAGAAATAGGCCCCTGCGGCCCGTTTTGATACTTCGCCCAGCGTCGGATAGGGCATAACCATGCCCGCCAGCGATCCCATCTTCAGCCGGGCCGACAGGGCCAGCGCCCAGAGGCCGATCAATTCGCCGGCCTGGGCACCGACAATGCCGGCACCGACCGGGCGGCCCCTGACGACCATGACCTTGATCAGCCCCCGGGTCCGGCCCTCGGCCTGCGCCCGGTCATTGTCGTGAAAGGGCCAGCGCAGCACCGTCAGCCGGTCCCCGTGGCGCGCCCGCGCCTCGGCCTCGGTCAGGCCGACCTGGGCCAGTTCGGGATCGGTATAGGTGGCGCGGGGAATATGGGCCATGCCGGCCCGTGCGGGCAGCGCGAACAGCATCTGCCGGATGACCACCCCGGCATGATAGTTGGCCAGGTGTGTGAACTGCGCGCCGCCCGCCGCATCGCCCACGGCATAGACGCGCCGGTTGGATGACCGCAGGCTGTCATCAACGGTAACGCCCCGGTCGTTGCAGGTTACACCGGCGGCATCCAGCCCCAGCCCGTCCAGGGCCGCCTTGCGCCCGGCGGCAATCAGAAGATGGGACCCGGCCAGCGTCCGGCCGTCCGACAGGGTGGCGGTAATGCCGCTGCCCCCCGCAAAGCTGCTGACAGCGGTGCCTTCCAGGATCGTCACCCCTTCGCTGCGCAACTGCTGCAACACCACGGCGGCCAGTTCGGGGTCTTCCCGGCCAAGCGCAGGCCCGGCTTCGATCACCGTCACCCCGCAGCCCAGGCGGCGATGCGCCTGCGCCATTTCCAGCCCGATCGGCCCGCCCCCCAGGATCAGCAGGTGCGACGGCTTCTCGCGCAGCGCAAAGATGGTCTCGTTGGTCAGATAGGGCAGGTCCGCCAGGCCGGGAACCGGCGGCACAACGGGCCGTGACCCCGTGGCGATGACAAAGCGGCGGGCGGTGATGCGGGCCGCGCCCGCCTGCACCTCTGTCGGCGAAAGAAAACGGGCCCAGTCGCGGATCACGGTAACACCCAGGCCCTCGAAGCGTTCCTGACTGTCCATTGGGGCGATGGCGGCGATGGTCCGGGCAACATGATCCTTGACCGCGCCGAAATCCACCTGCGGTACGGCGGGCGCGATGCCCAGCGCCGCCCCTGCCGTCATCACATGCGCCGCCCTGGCAGCGGCAAGCAGCGCCTTGGACGGAACGCAGCCGTGATTAAGGCAATCGCCCCCCATTTCGGCACCCTCGATCAGCACGACGCGCGCGCCCATCTGCACCGCGCCCGCCGCCACCGACAGGCCGCCAGAGCCTGCGCCGATCACGCAGATGTCTGTCTTGATCCTGGTCATGTCATGGCTCCTTCCGGCGAACCGCCCGGACAAGGACGGGCAGTGCCGCAAGGGCGGCCAGGCCCAGCAGCGGGCCAAGAAAGCGCGGGTCCGTCAGCAGACCCAGGTCCGGCTCTTCGCCCCGCTCGAACACCTCACCCAATCCGGCACCGACCCAGGTCAGGATCAGCGCTCCGGGCATGATGCCGAAGAAGGTGGTGAATGCAAAGCGCCACAGCGCCACATTCATCGCCGCCGGAACAAGGTTGGCCAGAAAGAACGGAACCACCGGCAGGAGCCGCATCAGGAACAGCGCCGGAATCTCGTTCCGGCGCAGCCCCGCCTGGAGCCGTGCCGCGGCCCCGCCGCCCGCTTCGATCCGGGCGGCCAGCTCGGCACCGAACCCCAGCCTTGCCGCCAGGAAGACGCCGATTGCGCCGGTCGTGGCCGCGGCCACGTTGAACAGCACACCCGGAAACAGCCCGAACAGAAACCCGCCGGTCAGCGTGGCCACCGTCGCTCCGGGCAGGCTGAGCGCCACCATCGCGGCATAGGCCAGAATGAAGATCACGACTGCGGGAATGTAATGGGCATCGCGCAGGGCAATCAGCGTTTCGCGATGCTGGGCCAGCGCCGCAAAGCTCAGCTGGTCGCGCAGTGTCAGCGCACCGATCAGGGCCGTGGCCCCGATGATCAGGATCGGCAGCCTGCGGCGCAGGCGCTGCCATTGCTTTGGGGTCGTCTTGTTCACCTGCGGTACCTTCCGGTTGTCGGTCGCCGCAGAATGCGCTGAACCGGTAGCAGGGCAACAGCCCCATCACGCGGCATTGATGATCTGCAACATTTCGGATGCCTCCGCGCCTGCGGGACCCTGTGCCTTCGGGCCGTTGCGGGCAGATGTAACGCAAGAAAGCGGTGCCGGCGAATTGACTTGCCCGCCCGCCCCCCGTAAAGGACGGGCTTCGAACAGGGTCAGCCCCCGAATCCGCCGGGTGCGGGCCGCCGAAGTGATGGAGAGCCGCGATGAAGCGCACGTTTCAACCCTCGAACCTGGTTCGCGCCCGTCGCCACGGGTTCCGCGCCCGCATGGCCACCAAGGGCGGCCGCCGTGTGCTTTCGGCCCGCCGCGCCAGGGGCCGCAAGAAGCTGTCTGCCTGATCCGGCCCGCGCGCCTTCTGAAGGACGCATGACGTGGCATCGACGGTGGCAGGGGCAACAGGCAGCGATGCCGAAGGCCCAGTGCCGCCGCATGGTCGGCGGTATCTGACCGTGATTGCAAAGCGTGGCGATTTTCTGCGGGCCGCGCAGGCCCGGCGACAGGTGATGCCGGGCTTTCTGTTGCAGGCCCGGTGCCGGGGCGATGACAGCGCCTGCATCCGGGTGGGCTACACCTGTTCCAGGAAGATCGGCAACGCCGTCATCCGCAACCGCGCCAAACGCCGCCTGCGCGAGGTCGCCCGTGCCACCCTGCCTGCGGGCGGTCTGCCGGGGTGGGATTACGTTCTGGTCGGTCGCCCCGGCGCGACGGTGGACCGGGTGTTTTCCGACCTTGTGGCAGACATGGCCCATGCCCTGGGCCGCGTGCATGGCGGACGCGCGCCAAAGTGAGCCCGGCTGCGCATATCCTGGCCCTGCCCGTCCGCGCCTACCGGCTGATCCTCAGTCCCTGGGTCGGGCATGGCTGCCGGTTCCAGCCCACCTGTTCGGCCTATGCGCTGGAGGCGCTGGACCGGCATGGCGCGCTGAAGGGGGGCTGGCTGGTGGCACACCGCCTGTGCCGCTGCCATCCCTGGGGCGGATCGGGATTTGATCCGGTGCCGCCCGCAACCGAAGACTGACCGTTCCGCCAGCGCGGCCTGCGCCGCGCTTGCGGGCCTGTGCGTCACCTTTTTTCGAAGAAAATCACCACCTGCCCGATGGTCACACCGGCCCGCCGCATGTAGGCGATGTTCAGCAGCCGGTCTTCGGTCAAGAGCCACATCCAGTCATCGAAATCCACGCGCAGGGTGCCGTCGGGCACCGGCAGATCGATGCGGTAGCGCCAGTTGAAGGTATCGCCGCGCTCTTCGCCGGTGGCGGTGCCGATCACACCCGGGGCGCTTCCCTGCCAGCTGTCCGGGCCGGTCTGCGTCAGCGTCCATTTGCGGTTTTCGGTGCTGCCATCCTCGTAGACGAAGTTCTCGTCCAGCGTCAGGACCTCGCCATCCCAGTCGCCGTCGATGTCGACCACGAAGCGGCGGCGGACGGTCCCGAAGACGTCCTGAAACTGCCCGTGCGCCACGGTCTTGCCATCGAAGAACTCTTCAAGGTTCAACTCCCGCGTGCTCAGCAGCGGGTCCGTCGGGCCGGGGCGACCCGTGCAGGCGGCAAGGGCCAGAAATCCTGTCAGAATGATCCACCGCATCGCACACTTCCCCAAAAAGATTACCTGTCTTATACGCAGGCCGACGGCAACCGGATGCCTCGTGCCGCGAAAGACAGGCCATGTTCGACGAAACCGAAGATCTGCCGCCAATCCTGCGGGACGCGCCAGACACCACCGAGTTCAGGAAGCTGCGCAAGCGGCTGGTCCGCGAGGTGCGCGATGCCATCGAAACCTATGGCATGATCGACCGCGGGGCGCGCTGGCTGGTCTGCCTGTCCGGCGGCAAGGACAGCTATACGTTGCTGGCGGTGCTGCTGGAACTGAAGTGGCGCGGACTGCTGCCGGTGGACCTGCTGGCCTGCAATCTGGATCAGGGCCAGCCGGATTTTCCGGCAACGGTCCTGCCCGGTTTCCTGACCCGGATGCAGGTTCCCCACCGCATCGAATATGCCGACACCTATTCCATCGTCATGGACAAGATTCCTGCAGGGCGCACCTTCTGTTCGCTGTGTTCGCGGCTGCGGCGCGGCAATCTGTACCGCATCGCCCGCGAGGAAGGGTGTTCGGCCGTTGTGCTGGGGCATCACCGCGACGACATTCTGGAAACCTTCTTCATGAACCTGTTCCACGGCGGGCGGCTGGCCACGATGCCGCCAAAGCTGATCAACGACGAGGGCGATCTGGTCGTGTGCCGCCCGCTGGCCTTCGTCGCCGAAGCCGACTGCGACCGGTTTGCAAAAGCGATGAACTTTCCGATCATCCCCTGTGATCTGTGCGGCAGTCAGGACGGGCTGCAACGCCGGCAGGTCAAGCAGATCCTGGATGCCTGGGAAGCCCGCAGTCCGGGACGGCGGCAGGTGATGTTCCGCGCCCTGATGAACATCCGCCCGTCACATCTGCTGGACCCGGCCCTGTTCGATTTTGCCGCGCTGGTGCCGGACCCTGTAAAATTTGCCGAAAACAGTTCACGGCCAGACCCCTGAAATTAATTTGCTGATCACCCTCTGTCCCTAGCCTGACTGTCAGGTTGCAGCAGAAGGAAAGCAGGGCATGATAAGGGTATTGGGATTGCCTGCCGGGCGCGTGATCGTGCGGATCGGGGCCGTGCTCCGGCGTCCCGAAATCATGGTCTTTCTTCCGGCGCTGACACTGGCCGCCTTCTGGCTGGGGGGCGAAGGCGCGCTGGTTTCTGCCGCTTTGGGTCTGCCCCTGGTGATCGGGCTGTTCGGGGCCGTTTCGCTGCGCGAGGCAGACCTTCTGGCACCCGTCACCCGCGCCACCGGCGGGATGGTGACGCCGCCGCAGGTCGTCACCGCCCTTGAGGCGATCCTGGGCATCGGCCCTGCAACGGGGTTGACCACGGCCTGCCTTGCGGTGCGGTTCGACGACATGGATCGGCTGGCCGACCGTTTCGGCAAACCGGCGGCAGAGGACGCCATGCGAACCTGCGTGGAGCGGATCACAGGTGTTCTGCGGCAAAGCGACACCATGGCGCGGCTTGACCACGGCGGTCTTGTCGTGGCGCTGGGGCCGGTGCGGCAGCTTGATCTTGAGACGCTTGTGCAGATGGCCGCCCGTCTGCAAAAGGCGGTCAGTCCGCCTTTGGTGCTGGATGCAACCCAGATCTATGTCACCTGTTCTGTCGGCTTCTGCCTGCCGGGACGCACGCCGGAACCCACCGGCCGCGCGATGTACGAAGCCGCCGTGGTGGCTGCGGATGCCGCCTGGCAAAGCGGCCCCGGCGCAATCCGCAGCTATGCCGCAGAGATGGGCAAGGTCGCCGCAGACCGCGATGCCGAACGCGACATGCTGGAGACGGCCCTGGATGAGGGCCAGATCCGCGCACATTTCCAGCCGCAGGTTTCGACCGACACCGGCGAAGTCACCGGGTTCGAGGCGCTGGCCCGTTGGCACCATCCCGACCGGGGACTGGTGGCCCCCAGTGTCTTTCTGCCCTCGCTGGAGCGGTCCGGCCTGCTGGAGAAGCTGGGCGTGGTGATCCTGCACGACGCGCTGCAGGCGATCACGCGCTGGGACAAGTCCGGGCTGACCGTGCCGCGCGTCTCGGTCAACTTCTCGGCCGAGGAATTGCGCAGTCCGCTGCTGCCGGAAAAGATCAGATGGGCGCTGGACCGGTTCGATCTGGAGCCTGGCCGCCTGACGATCGAAATCCTGGAATCGGTCGTCACGCAGACCGACAGTGACGTGATCGTGCGCAACATCGCGGCGCTGTCCGAAATGGGCTGCGGCATCGATCTGGATGATTTCGGCACTGGCCAGACCTCGCTTGCCAATATCCGGCGCTTTGCCCTGCGGCGGCTGAAGATCGACCGCAGCTTTGTGACGCGGATTGACGAAGACCCCGGCCAGCAGCGGGTCTGTTCGGCCATTCTTTCCATGGCGGAACGGCTTGGCCTGGAAACGGTTGCCGAAGGGGTCGAAACATCCGGCGAGCAGGCCATGCTGGCCCAGCTTGGGTTCACCCATGCCCAGGGGTTCGGCATCGGCCGCCCCATGCCCTTTGAGGAAACCGCAGAATGGATGGCACGCCACCGTGCCCGGATTGCAGGGCTGTCCCGGCTGCGCCCAAGTGCCGCGTCATCCTGAAGGCGCCAAGACTGCGGGCGGGCCGGGCCAAAGCGGCGCGCCCCCGCCGGCGCAGGGGAAAACCGCTTGACCTTTGCCCCCCACCTCTGTTGAAGCACCGCTGACCCTTTCAGGAACGGTGCTGGTCCAGATGGACGATCAGAACAAGAACCTTATCCTTGCGACCGCGCTCAGTTTCCTTGTGATCCTGGCATGGTTCTTCTTCTTTCCGCCACCGGAACCCGTGGCCCCGCCACAGCCTGCGACCGTCACGGGCACCGATGCGCCTGCCGCCTTGCCGCCCGTGGCTGCGGATGCCACCACAGGTGCCGCCCCTGCGGCCAAGGCCGCGCCCGAGGCCGCGCGCATTCCCATCGACACCCCCCGGGTCAAGGGAAGCATCACCCTGCTTGGCGGGCGGATCGATGATCTGAAGCTGAAGGATTACCGCGTTACGCTGGACCCGGATTCGGATCTGGTCCGGCTGCTGACGCCGGTTGGCCAGACCGGGTCATACTATGCCCTGTACGGCTGGGCACCGGGCGGCGACCTTGGGTTCACGGATGTTCCCGGCCCCAACACGGAATGGACCGTGGCAGACGGCACCACCCTGGCGCTTGACGCACCCGTCACGCTGCGCTGGGACAATGGCAAGGGTCTGATCTTCAGCCGGACGCTGTCGATTGACGAAAACTACATGTTCACCGTCACCCAGGCTGTCGAGAATACCGGCACCGCCGACGTAAGCCTGGCCCCCTACGGCATCGTGGCCCGGCACGGCAAGCCGCCGGATCTGCAGAACTTCTTTGTCCTGCACGAGGGAGTGGTCGGACGGGTCGACGGCACCCTGACCGAGATCAAGTACAGCGCCATGACCGAACTTCCCGTGATCGACCGGGAAGGCGCGCAGGCAGAAATCGTTGACGCGGCCATCGATGGCTGGATCGGGTTCACCGACAAATACTGGATGACGACGCTGATCCCTGAACAGGGCAAGCCGTTCACCGCCGTGACGAAATACGTGGCCGCGACCGATGTGTTCCAGGTGGAAACCCGCCAGCCCGTCATCACGGTTGCCGCAGGCAAGACGGCCGCGTCCAGCTCGCGCCTGTTTGCGGGGGCCAAGGAATGGGAAACCATCCGCGACTACCAGAACGAGGGCGGGATCGCGGGTTTCGTCGATTCCATCGACTGGGGCTGGTTCTATTTCCTGACCAAGCCGATTTTCTTGGTGCTGCATGAGTTGAATGCGCTGATCGGCAATATGGGCCTGGCGATCATTGCTCTGACCTTCGTGCTGAAGATCATCGTGTTGCCGCTGGCCTACAAATCCTACGTCTCGATGGCGCGGATGAAGGAACTTCAGCCCGAACTGGAAGCACTGAAGGAGCGTGCCGGCGACGACAGGCAGAAGCTGCAGAAGGAAATGATGCAGCTTTACAAGGACAAGAAGGTGAACCCCGCCGCCGGTTGCCTGCCCATCCTGATCCAGATCCCGATCTTCTTTGCGCTGTACAAGGTGATCTTCGTCACCATCGAACTGCGCCACGCGCCCTTTTTCGGCTGGCTGCGCGACCTGTCGGCACCCGATCCGTCGTCGCTGTTCAACCTGTTCGGCCTGCTTCCCTGGGCGGCACCGGCACAGGGTTCGCTGCTGGCGCTGATCTTCATCGGGGTGCTGCCGATCCTTCTGGGCATCACCATGTGGCTTCAGCAAAAGCTGAACCCCGCCCCGACGGATCCGACCCAGGCGATGATCTTTGCCTGGATGCCTTGGGTCTTCATGTTCATGCTGGGCGGTTTTGCCAGCGGGCTGGTGGTGTACTGGATTGCCAACAACACCATCACCTTCGTGCAGCAGTACCTGATCATGCTCAGCCACGGGCACAAGCCGGACATTTTCGGCAACATCAAATCCGGCATGAACCGCAAGAAGGGCACCATTGCCGCCGAAACCGACACCAAGAAAGCGCCGGTCAAGAAATGACCATCCGGCTGGCCCGAATCTGCCGCCATCCGATCAAGGGACACGGGCGCGAAGACCTTGGGTCCGTTGTTCTTTCGGCGGGGGCCTGCCTGCCGTGGGACCGGCACTGGGCCGTCGCGCATGAGGCGGCAAAGCTGGGCGATGGCGGCTGGGTACCTTGCGCCAATTTCGCACGCGGGGCCAAGGTGCCTGCGCTTATGGCCATCACCTCGGTGCTGGAAGACCAAAGCGGCACGGTGACCCTGCGCCACCCCGACCTGGGGGCCCTGACCTTCCGCCCGGACGATCCGGCAGACCTGCCGGCCTTTCTGTCCTGGATTGCGCCGCTGGCCCCGGCGGATCGCGCGCAGCCCGCGCAGATCGTCAGCGCCGGGCGCGGCATGACCGACAGCGATTTTCCGTCCGTCTCTGTCCTGTCTCTGCGCTCGCTGGCAGATCTTTCGGCGCGCATGGGGCAGGATCTGTCCGCCGACCGCTGGCGCGGCAACCTGTGGCTGGACGGGGCCGCACCCTGGGCGGAATGGGACTGGATCGGGCGCACCCTGCGCATTGGCCAGGCCGAACTGCGGATTGAAGAGCGGATCACCCGCTGCCGGGCAACCTCGGCCAGTCCCGAAACGGGCCGGGTCGATGCAGATACGCTTGGCGGGCTGGACGCGGCCTTTGGCCACCAGGATTTCGGGCTTTACGCGGTTGTCACCAGGGGCGGCACAATTGCCACGGGCGACACAGTGACCTTGACGTGACCGTACTTCCCTTTCCCCTCAGCCCGGAACCGGAAGGCGCCGCGCGCGAAGCCGGGCGGCTGATGTTTGCCGGGCCGGTGGATTTCGTCAAAGGCGTGGTCGCGATGGATGGCCTGCCCCCGGCAGACCGCCTGGAAGTTTGCTTTGCGGGGCGGTCCAATGTGGGAAAATCCAGCCTGATCAACGCCCTGACCGGGCGCAAGTCGCTGGCGCGCGCCTCGAACACCCCCGGACGCACGCAAGAGATCAACTATTTCGCGCTTGGCCCCTCGCGCTATCTGGTTGACCTGCCCGGCTACGGCTATGCCGAAGCGCCCAAGCCAGTGGTCGAGAAATGGCAGCGGCTGCTGAAAAGCTATCTGTCCGGCCGCCAGACCCTGCGGCGCGCCTTCGTGCTGATCGACGCGCGCCACGGGGTCAAGGCGGTGGACGAGGACATCCTGGCGCTGCTCGACCGCTCCGCCGTGACCTTTCAGGCGGTGCTGACCAAGGCCGACAAGATCAGCGCGGCAGAGCGTGAGGCGACCCTGGCCCAGGTGCGCGGTGCCTTGGCAAAGCATCCGGCGGCATTTCCGGAGATCATCGTGACCTCTTCGGAAAAGAGTGACGGTATCGAAACCCTGCGGGCGGTTATTGCGGCACTGGAATAGTTTACCCGAACAGCCGTACATCCCACCAGACCGGCACCTCCAGCCCCGGCCGGATACGCCCGAAGTCGGGGTGCAGCGCATTGATCACCAGATTGCGTTCCATCCGCGCCACCACGGACGGCACGATCAGCACGGCAGACCGCCCTTCGCCATACCATCGCCGCCCGAAGGCGCGCGCCACGCTGCAATCGGCGCGTGCCCAGCCTTCCAGCGCATCAGGATTGGCCACTTCGCAGCTGATGCCCTGCGGCAGGGTCACGGCCAGGAAATGCTGGTTCGGCGGCATTTCCCCGCCGAAATGCACCAGTTTTTCCAGCATCGCGGTCGAATAATGCTGGGCCGCATAGATCACGGATGCCCCGGCTTCGTGCCAGCGGCCATCAACCTGCCGGGCACCGCCCGCATCCCAGATCGGGTAGTCACCGCCCGAATCGCCGATCCGGTAGCAGACCATCGGTTCCGGCAGGCTGCGGATCACACCGCGACGCCTGCATCCGCCCGCCGGATCATGTTTACAACCGCCTCGGCACCGGCGGAGCCTGACTGCGCCATGGCCAATGGCGTCATCCCGTCAAGCAGCGGATGCGGGCGGGCCAGAAACCGGTCAACCGCCGCGCGGTCACCGCCGAAACTGCGGTTCGCCGCATCAACCACCCGGCTGACTTCATAAAGCCGCCCGCTCATCTCTCGCGACAGGGCCTTGCGCCCCTGCCGGGCGCGGCGCAGCGTTGCTTCGGGGATCAGCGGCCCCACCACCTGCGCCCGCCCGATCACCCTGCCCAGCGCCTCTGCCGCAGACGCAGGCAAGCCCCGGACCACCACGCGGGCCAGCCCGACATCATCCAGCGCCACCGCGTTCAGGCCCAGCATCTCACTGATCCGCGCCGGTTGCCCGGCCCCTTCGAACTGCCCCTTGCCTGTCATGTCATTTGCGTTCATCGCGCGGCCCCCACCATTCGTCATCTGACGAAAGTATAGGCGTCAGATGACGAATTCGCAAGCCCCTCACACGTGCTGCGCGCCGTTCACCTCGATCTCGGCCCCCGAGATATAGCTCGACTGGTCCGAGCACAGGAACCAGATGACATCGGCCACCTCTTTCGGCTGGCCAAGCCGCTGCAAGGGCAGTTTTTCAACAATCTTGTCGGTGCCGGGTGACAGCATCGCCGTTTCCACCTCGCCCGGTGCAATCGCGTTGACCCGGACGCCGAGGGGGCCGAAATCATGCGCCATTTCGCGGGTCAGCGCGGCCAGCGCCGCCTTTGACGTGGCATAGGCCGCCCCGGCAAAGGGATGCACGCGCGACCCGGCGATCGAGGTGACGTTGACGACCGATCCCTGCACAGCCGCAAGTTCTGCCTGCAACGCGCGGGCCAGCACGACACAGGAAAAGAAATTGACGTGAAACACATGCCCCCAGATGCGCAAGTCTGTATCCAGCGTGGTCAGCCGCGCGCCGCCCGGCCCCTTGGGGCTGATGCCCGCGTTGTTCACCAGCGCATCAAGACGCCCGTTCACCTTTTCCTTGATCACTTCGATGGCGGCGATGGTCTTGTTGGGGTCGGCAAGGTCGATCTGGATGTGGTTTTCCTCGCCGCCCGGCCACGGGCAGCGCGGATCGAAGGGCTGGCGCGAACAGGTCAGCACGCGCCAGCCTTCGGCCGAAAACCGCTTGACCGTGGCGTGCCCGATGCCCCTGCTTGCCCCGGTCAGCAGCAGCGTCTTCACCTCTGACATCACCCTATCGCCCCCTTGTCCGTTCCGGAAAAAACCTTATCGCTCTTGCCGGAATCCGCAAGGCATCCCCCTTTGGACGCGACCCTTGGCAGGGGTCGGCAAAGGGGCTACCACACAGGGCGCAGTCAGGATTACCCCGATGAAAAAGCAGCTTGCCATGACCCGTGAACCGATCGCCGCCGCCCGCACCCTGTCCGAGGCGCTGCCCTATCTGCAACGCTATGCCGGTGCCGTGGTGGTTGTGAAATTCGGCGGCAATGCCATGGGCGACGCAGATGCCATGGCCGAATTTGCCCGCGACATCGTGCTGATGCGCCAGGTCGGGGTCAACCCGGTGGTGGTGCACGGCGGCGGGCCGATGATCAACGATCTGCTGGCGAAGCTTGGCATCAAATCAGAATTCGTGCGCGGCAAGCGCGTGACCGACAAGGCCACGGTCGAGGTGGTGGAGATGGTGCTGTGCGGCGCGGTCAACAAGCGCATCGTGCAGGCGATCAACGATCAGGGCGGGCGGGCCGTTGGCATTTCCGGCAAGGATGACGACCTGATGGTCTGCGTCGCCGATGACCCCGAACTCGGTTTCGTCGGCCGCCCGGTGGAAATGAACGTGCAGGTGCTGCGCGACCTTTACAATGCCGGGATCATCCCGGTCGTTGCCCCGGTCGCCACGGGTGTCGCGGATAACGAGACGTTCAACGTCAACGGCGATACGGCGGCGGGGGCGATTGCCGGCGCGCTGAAGGCGGACCGGCTGTTGCTGCTGACGGATGTGTCCGGCGTCAAGGATGAAAGCGGTGCTGTGGTGACACAGCTTTCCCCCGATCAGGTCCGCGACATGACGGCGCGCGGCATCATCGCCGGGGGGATGATTCCCAAGACCGAAACAGCGCTGCTGGCGCTGGAGCAGGGCGTGCGGGCCGTGGTCATTCTGGACGGGCGCATTCCGAACGCCTGTCTGCTGGAACTGTTCACCGACCATGGGGCGGGGTCCCTGATCCGGTCGACCGAGCCGCGGGTCAAGCCGCGCGGCGAATGACCGCGCTGGCACAGATCGGGGCCGCGCTGGCCGCCCATGAGCTGACGGTTCTCGGCGGGTTTCAGGCTGTGCCGCAAGACGCACTGCCGCCCGGCACCCGGACCCTGCTGCTTGTCGGGCCGCGCCAGCCGGGCTTCTGGCAACACCTGACCGCGCAGCCCGAATGGCAGGACGGCGCACCTGATCCGGTCGACCGCTGGTCGCGCCGCGTGATCGGGCGGATCGCCTGCGATCTGGGGGCGAAGGCGCTGTTTCCCTTTGGCGGCCCGCCGCACCGGCCGTTCTACGCATGGGCGTTGCGCACGGGGCGCATCTGGTCGTCGCCAGTCAGGTTGCTGGTTCATGACGAGGCCGGGTTGATGGTGTCATTCCGGGGCGCGCTGGCGCTGAAGGCGCACATCGATCTGCCGCCTTTGCCCCCTTCACCCTGCGACGCCTGCGAAGGCCAGCCCTGCCGCAGCGCCTGCCCGGCTGCGGCCCTGACAGGCGCAGGCTATGACCTGCCCGCCTGCCACGCCTGGCTGGACAGCGCGGCGGGGCAGGATTGCATGACCTGCGGCTGTGCCGTGCGCCGCGCTTGCCCGGTCTCGGCCCGTCATGCAAGGATGCAGGCACAGTCCGCCTATCACATGAGGCAGTTTCACCGATGACCAAGCGCCTGATCCTGACGCGGCATGCAAAATCCAGCTGGGACGATCCGAACTTGCCCGATCACGACCGCCCGCTGAACGACCGAGGCAAGGCGGCGGCGGCCGATCTGGGTGATTGGCTGGCCTCGCGCGGCTATATCCCGCAGCAGGTGCTGTGTTCCGATGCGCTGCGCACCCGCAAGACCTGGTCAGGGATTGCCCCCGCGCTGCCGGGCGCGCCCGTTCCGGACCTGAAGCCTGCCCTGTATCACGCAGGCCCGGACGTGATGCTTGCGGTCCTGCGCCATGCCCATGCCGACACGGTCATGATGATCGGCCACAACCCCGGCATCGCCGAATTCGCCCACAGGCTGGTTGCGTCAGACCTTCTGTCCCCCGAGTTTCAGCGCTATCCCACCGGGGCGACGCTGGTCGCGGATTTTGCGGTTGCGTCCTGGGCCGAGGCAGGGTTCGGCATGGCGGTTGTTCTGGATTTCATCGTTCCGCGTGAACTTGCGGCCTGACCTGCGGCGTGCGGACCTTGGCAGGGTGCTGAAAAGTGCCAACCACATGGACCGCCGGCCGGAAGACGGGAACCCCTTGCGCACGCGCCCCGCGCTGTCTGGCAGGGGGCCAAGGCCCCCAACCACTGCCCCCCGGCGGCTGCGGCGTCAGTGGCCCAGAATCTGGCTGAGGAACAGCTTCGTGCGTTCGGACTTCGGGTTCAGAAAGAACTCTTCCGGTTCGTTCTGTTCCACGATCTGACCCTGATCCATGAAGATCACCCGGTTCGCCACCTGGCGGGCGAACCCCATTTCATGCGTGACGCACAGCATGGTCATGCCCTCTTCCGCCAGCTGAATCATCGTATCCAGCACTTCCTTGATCATCTCGGGGTCAAGGGCGCTGGTCGGCTCGTCAAACAGCATGATGCGCGGCTTCATGCACAGAGACCGCGCGATGGCGACGCGCTGCTGCTGCCCGCCGGAAAGCTGGCCGGGATACTTCAGCGCCTGTTCCGGAATCCTGACCTTTTCCAGAAAGTACATTGCCGTTTCCTCGGCCTCGCGCTTCGGGATCTTTCGCACCCAGATCGGGGCAAGCGTCAGGTTCTCCAGGATTGTCAGGTGCGGAAACAGGTTGAAATGCTGAAACACCATGCCCACTTCCGACCGCACCTTGTCGATGTTCTTGATGTCATTCGTCAATTCGGTGCCGTCAACGATGATCCGGCCCGACTGGTGTTCTTCCAGGCGGTTGATGCAGCGGATCAGCGTTGACTTGCCCGAACCGGACGGCCCGGCGATGACGATGCGCTCGCCCCGCCGCACGGTCAGGTCGATGTCGCGCAGCACGTGAAAGGTGCCGAACCACTTGTTCATGCCGGTGATCTGGATTGCGACTTCTTCGGTCACATGCAGCTGGCGGCGGTTGACGGTGCCAACGGATTGGGTGTCGGACATGGGCGGGGCTCCTTACCGGTGGTCGCGCTTGAGTTTCTGTTCGAGATACATCGAATAGCGCGACATGCCGAAGCAGATGACGAAAAAGATGGCCCCGACGAAGATGTAGGGTTCCCAGTAGATGCCCTTCCAGGCGATGTCGGCGCGGACGATCTGGGTGATGCCCTTCAGCGGGTCCAGAAGGCCGACGAAAGCCACAAGCGTGGTATCCTTGAACAGGCCGATGAAGGTGGAAACGATCCCGGGAATGGCGATCTTCAGCGCCTGCGGCATGATGATCAGGCGCTGAGCGCTCCAGTAATCCAGGCCCAGCGCATTGGCGGCCTCGTACTGGCCGCGCGGCAGGGCGGCCAGACCGCCGCGGATCACCTCGGCGATATAGGCGGCGGCAAAGAAGGTGACCAGGATGATCACCCGCAGGATCAGGTCGAAATTCGTATTCGGCGGCAGGAAGTACTGAAGCAGAAGCGATGCGGTGAACAGCAGCGTGATCAGCGGCACGCCACGGATGAATTCGATGAACCCGACCGACAGCGTCTTGATCAGCACCATGTCGGACTGCCGGCCCAGCGCCAGCAGGATGCCCATCGGCAGCGAAAACGAGATCGCCGTAACCCCGATGGTCAGCGCCAGAAGAAAGCCGCCGAACCGGTCAGACGCCACAGGTTCCAGCCCGATGGGGGCCAGCCACGCCAGCCCTGCCGCAATGGGCGCATCCAGCACGGCCCACCACAGCAGGGCCAGCCCGATACCGGCCCCTGCCGCAATGCCAACGCCCGTCAAGGGCAACAACAGCCGATAGGCCAGCAACAGCACCAGCAATCCCGCCATTGCCACTGCCGGACCCCAGAAGGACCCGCCCCATAGCAGAAAGAAGGCAAGCGCAGGGTAGATCACGGTGAACCACATCAATGCAGCGGGCCGCACCTGCGCAAGCGCCAGCAGGGCAAGCATCAGGATGATGGTCAGCGCGACAGGCAGCATCGGCACCGTTGCCAGCCAAAGCGTTGCCGCAAGGAATGCGGCAACCCCGGTCAGCATCAAGGTCTGAAGGCGCTTCTGCCCCGAAAACAGCACTGGCGTGATCGCCGCGAACAGCAGGCCGAAGGCAATCGTCGGGCGCCAGTACTGGTCCTGCGGGTAGAAGCCGAACATGAACTGATGCCAGCGGTCGCGGACCATCGCCCAGCAGGCCCCTGTCACGTCCGGCCCGGCCCGTTCGGCAACGATGGTGCGGCATTCGCCAAGCGATCCGGCATTCCACACACCGTTCAGCCACCACGGCAGCGCCGCAGCGATCAGGCTGTAGATCGCCCACAGGGCGGCCAGGGTCAGGATGGTGTTGAACCAGCCGGAGAACAGGTTTTCCCGCAGCCATTTGATCACGCCCTTTTCGGTCAGGGGCGGCGCCTGCGGCGGCAGGATCGCCGTACGGACGAAGGCCTGGTTGCTTTCGGCCATCTCAGCGTTCCTTCAGTTTCACAGCCGAGTTGTAGATGTTCATCACGGACGAGATCATCAGGCTGATCGTCAGATAGATCAGCATCATCAGCAACATGCTTTCCAGTTCCTTGCCGGTCTGGTTCAGGGTGACGCCGCCCAGCGTGCCGCGCAGATCCATGTAGCTGACGGCAATCGCCAGCGAGGTGTTCTTGGTCAGGTTCAGGTACTGGCTGATCAGCGGCGGGATGATCACCCGCAGCGCCTGCGGCAGGATGATCAGGCTCATCGTCCGGCCGGGGCGCAGCCCAAGGGCAAAGGCGGCCTCGGTCTGGCCCCTGGCAATGGCCTGAATCCCGGCGCGCACGATTTCGGCAATGAAGGCGGCCGTGTACAGCACCAGCGCAACCAGCAGTGCCGTGAAGCTGTGCAGCACCTCGATCCCGCCGGAAAAGTTGAACCGGGTCATCCTGGGGTATTCCAGGTGGAAGCCCAGCGCCAGCAGCAGGGCGATCACGGGCACGAACAAAAGAGCCAGGCTTTTCCACCAGGTGACGGGGCGCACCCCGGTGTCTTCCTGTATCGCCCTGGCCCGCCTGACCATGCGGCGGTTCACGATGGCGGATGCGCCGATCACCGCAAAGATCGCAAGAAAATTCAGCGAAATCTGAAATTCGCCAATCCCCGCCGTGCCCAGACTGCGTTCAAACAGCGGGGCGGGAACGTTCATGCCCCGGTTGGTGATGGCGACAGAATCGTTCAGAAACATCCGCGCCGCCGGGGCCTGACCGGCTGCGACCATGTCGTCGGTGATGCGGAAATCCCTGGGCGAGGGCGTGGTTTCCGTCAGGATCACGAAAGACAGAAGAATCCACAGCAAAAGCGGGATGTTGCGGAACACTTCGACATAAACCGTCATCAGCCGGCCGATCAGCCAGTTCTTCGACAGGCGCAGCACGCCGATGATGACGCCCAGAATCGTCGCCAGAAAGCAGCCAAGCGCCGCCACGACCAGCGTGTTGACCAGCCCCACGAACAGCGCGCGCCCATGGGTGCTGTCATTGGTATAGGGGATCAGGGTCTGGTTGATGTCATAGCCGGCCCGGTTCCACAGGAATCCGTAGTCAAAGGTTCTGTCCTTTGCCGCCAGGTTGACGATCACATTGTTGATCAGCCAGGAGACGCCAAAAGCGAAAAGCACAAGAACGATCAGCTGAATGGTCAGCGACCGGTACCGCGTGTCGTATATCAGCATGCCAGGCCGAAACCCGGGCTTCGGCGCCTCACCGGCATAGGCCATTCGCTACCCCCTGTTGCCTGACCGTGACCCCGGCTGTCCGGATGTCAAAGAAGTCTGGTGCTTCCCTGTCGGCAGACGACCCCAAGAAAGGCAACGGGCGCGCATCTGCGCGCCCGTCCTGTTCTTTCGGATCAGCGGAAGGGCGGGGCGTACATCAGCCCGCCCTGGGTCCACTGCGCGTTCAGGCCGCGGGCGAGGCCGATCGGGGTCGACTCTCCGATGTTGGCCGCAAAGATTTCGCCATAATTGCCATTTGCCGCGATGGCACGTTTGGCCCATTCGGCATCAAGACCCATCATGGCACCCATGTCGCCTTCGGTACCCAGAATCCGCCTGATTTCGGGGTTGACGGTGCTGGTGCCGATTTCGTTCACATTGGCCGAGGTGATGCCAAGCTCTTCGGCGGCGACCAGTGCGTAGAAGGTCCAGCGCACGATGTCGCCCCAGGTGTTGTCACCATGGCGCACAACCGGGCCAAACGGCTCTTTGGAGATGATTTCGGGCAGGATGATGTGGTTCTCAGCATCGGGCAGTGTCGCCCGAGAAGCAGCCAAACCTGACGCATCCGTCGTGTACGCAATACACTCACCGGCGATATACTGCCGTTGCGCTTCACTGTCATCCGCTACGTTCACGGGGGTGTAAGTCAGATCGTTGGATTTGAAGAAATCAGCCAAGTTCAACTCGGTTGTGGTTCCAGGCTGGACGCAAATGGTTTCTCCATCCAGTTCCTTGGCAGAGGAGACACCCAATTCCTTCCTAACCATGAATCCTTGGCTGTCGTAGTAGTTTACCGCGACGAAGTCAAACTTCAGGTCGGTATCCCGTGAGAGTGTCCAAGTAGACGTCCGGGACAGAAGATCAATTTCGCCCGACGCAAGTGACGGAAAGCGCGTTTCCGTCGTTGTCGGAACATACCGAACTTTGTTGGCGTCGCCCAATACCGCAGCCGCTACGGCCTTACAGATGGCGACATCAAAGCCCTGGTACTCTCCGTTGGCGTCCAAGAACCCGAACCCCGTGAGACCAGTGTGTACGCCGCAAAGCAACTCGCCACGCGCCTTGATATCGGCCAGCGTATCGGCCGAAGCGAACCCCGCAAGCGCGCTGGCTGCGGCCAGCGTCCCGAAGAACAAGGATTTTTTCATGCTTACCTCTTCCTGATGATCCGCCTGGTTTCAGACGGCTTTTTCATCGCGGCAAAGCCGGATGCGAAACGGACGGACCGTTTCTTTCAGTACCGTCACGTGTGGGCCGAAGCGCTTTGAAAGGTCAAGACTTCTGGCGGAACCGTGCCGAAATGGGGAAATTCTTCGCGTCTGAGGGGTCAATGCACAAGGTTCAGGCCTTTGCGCGGCGCAGGGCGCCCCCGGTTCAGCCGCTGAACCGATAGAATCGCTCGGCATGAAGGAAGCCCTCGTGCCGTGCAGCCTCCAGCGCCTCGGCCTCTTCGTCGCGGCCCCAGACCCCGGCCTGCCAGTGCTCGTCCAGCCGGGACAGACGCCATGCCTCTTGCGCAGACAGCCTTCGGTCGGTCACGGCCAGCGCCAGGACCAGCGACCCGGAAATCACGACCAGATCGTGAAAGCCGGTCAGTTGAAAGGCCGTCATCCGCCCGATCCGGGCGGTCAGCCGGGCAAGGCTGTCGGGCGGCTGCGCCACATGCATGACACCGGCGGTGGCCGTCAGCGGCGCATCCAGCGCCGTGGCGGACCAGGCCAGCAGCGGGTCCCAGGCCCTGGCCTGGCGCAGCGCAAGCTCTGGCGGGCCGTCCGCACGGTAGCACAGAAGATCGGTGTCGCCATAGGCCGCAAGCAGCGATGCAACCTCGGCAAACTGGGTGCCGACCTTGTCAAGGGCCGCATTGGCAGACCGGGTCCAGGGCATGGTGCGGGGATCGACCGTACCCTGCTGCGCCTGCCATTCTGCGGCAATCCTTTCGGCCATTGCCAGGGTCGGGACGATCAGCGGGGTCTTCGCCGGGGTCTTCACCGCCCGCCCGTCAAGCCGCACGGTGAAGCCGCCGTCAACCTTTTGGACGCGCGTCTCGGTCCAGAAACGTTTCGCGCTCCACCCGCTCATCTGATCGACGCAAAGGGATCGGCAGGCACGTCTGTTTCCTTCCAGTCCATCAGCTTCCAGGTGCGGGCCATGTGATCGGGCAGGGGCGCGGTAAAGGTCATCATCGTCTTGGTGACGGGATGCTCGATGGTCAGGCTGCGCGCATGCAGGTGCAGCTTGCGGCTGATGTCGCCGCCGCCTGCCGCCCCCCAGCCATCGCCCGGATTTTCCTGCCCCGCGCCGCCGTACTTGCCGTCGCCCAGAATTGGATGCCCGATCTCGGCCATATGGGCGCGCAACTGGTGGGTTCGGCCCGTCACCGGTTCCAAAGCCATCCACGACAGACGCGTGCCAAGAAACCACAGGGTGAAATAGTCGGTCCGGGCCCGTTTGGCACCTTCGGTTTCGGCCACTTTGGCGGGATGCACGCACAGCATCTTTTCGCCCTCGCCGCCGCGCCCGCGCCCGAGGGCCTTGACCAGCCCGAACTTGATCGATCCCTGGCGCGGATCGGGCACACCGGCGACCACGGCCCAGTAAATCTTGCGGGCCTCGCGGTGGCGCAAGGCTTCGGACAGGGCGCGGGCGACACGGTCGGTCCGGGCCAGCAGCAGCACGCCAGAGGTGTCCTTGTCCAGCCGGTGGACCAGCCGGGGCTTTTCCTTGTAGCCGAACTTCAGCGCCTCGGCCAGGGCATCGACATGCCGCGCGCCCTGCCCCGACCCACCCTGCGACGGAAGGCCCGCCGGCTTGTTGAGAACGATCATATGCTCGTCCTTCCACAGCACGGCATCCTGAATCATCCTGGCGTCTGTCTTTGCCATGCGGCTTTCGACGGGCGCGGGCGCTTCGCCTGCGGGCAGGGGCGGTACCCGGATTTGCATGCCCGGTGCCACACGGTCGGCGGCCTTCGCCCGCCCGCCGTCCACGCGCAGCTGACCTGTGCGGCACATCTTTTCGACGGCACCTTGCGTGACATGCGGGAAGCGGCGCCTGAACCAGCGGTCAAGGCGCTGCTCGCCCTCTTCCTCGGCAACAGTCAACACCTGGACGGCACTCATGCAAACCACCCCCGGCCAAGCGACATGCCCAGCGCCAGTGCCGCGATCGAAACCGCAACCGATCCCAGGACATAACCCGCGGCAAGCCCGACAGCGCCCTGTTCCCACAGTTTCACCGCATCCAGCGAAAAGGCCGAAAATGTGGTGAAACCGCCCAGAACGCCCGTCAGAAGGACCGGCGCATGACGGGCCAGACCCTTTTCCTGCAGCCAGATCACCAGAACGCCCATCAGGAATGACCCCAGGACGTTCACGAAAACCGTGGCCCAGGGAAACCCCTGCCCGTCGGCGCGCGAAAGGGCGGCATAGGCCGCAAAGCGGGCCGATGCCCCCAGCGCCCCGCCAAGGGCGACTTCAAGCAAGGTTCTGAACATCCCGTCTCTTTCTGCCCGTCAGACCGCCTTGTCAACCGCGCCGCCCGGAACGATTTTTCTGGCGAAAAATCCCATCGCGCGACCGGATTTTTCGCCAGAAAAATCGCCTACTCTGCCTGCCGCCTGGCGCGCAGCTTTGCGAAATAGTCGATCCGCTTTTTCAGTTCACGCTCGAACCCGCGTTCGGGGGGCTGGTACCAGACCGGGCGCTTCATGCCTTCGGGAAAGTAATCCTGCCCGGAAAAGCCGTCTTCCGCATCATGGTCATAGGCATAGCCCGCGCCATAGCCGATGTCCTTCATCAGCCGGGTCGGGGCATTGCGGATGTGCAGGGGCGGCGGTTGCGACCCCGTCTGGCGGGCCGCATTGCGCGCCGCCTTGTAGGCCACATAGCCTGCGTTCGATTTCGGGGCCAGCGCCAGATAGATCACCGCCTGGGCCAGGGCCAGCTCGCCCTCGGGCGATCCCAGCCGTTCGTAGGTTTCCCAGCCCTGGATGCACAGCGCCTGCGCCTGCGGATCGGCCAGCCCGATATCCTCGATGGCCATGCGGGTGATGCGGCGGGCCAGAAAGCGCGGGTCCTCGCCGCCTTCCAGCATCCGGCAGAACCAGTACAGCGCCGCATCCGGATCTGATCCGCGCACGGATTTGTGCAGGGCCGAGATCAGGTTGTAATGCTCTTCGCCCGATTTGTCGTATTTCGCCGCACGCCGCATCAGCCTGTTGGCCAGCGCCGCGCGGTCCAGCGGTTTGGGCAGGGACCAGGCCGCGACCTGTTCGATCAGGTTCAGAAGCGCGCGCCCGTCGCCGTCCGCCATCTCCAGCAGCGCCTCGCGCGCATCCCCTGTCAGCGGCAGGGCGCGGCCCAGGTCCTGTTCCGCCCGCTGCGCCATGCGCTCAAGGTCGGGCAGTGACAGGCGGTCCAGCACGATCACCTGCGCCCGGCTGAGCAGGGCCGCGTTCAGCTCGAACGACGGATTCTCGGTTGTGGCCCCCACCAGCAGGATCGTGCCGTCTTCCATATGTGGCAGGAACCCGTCCTGCTGCGCCTTGTTGAAGCGGTGGATCTCGTCCACGAACAGCAGCGTGCCCTGCCCGTTCGTGCGCCGGAGCCTGGCCTGTTCAAAGACCTTCCGCAGCTCCGGCACGCCGGTGAAGATGGCGCTGATCTGCACGAAATGCAGATCGGTCTCGGTCGCAAGCAGGCGCGCGATGGTGGTCTTGCCCACGCCCGGCGGCCCCCACAGGATCAGCGACGACAGGCTGCCTGCCGTTAGCATCGCGCCCAGGGGGCCGTCTGGCGACAGCACCTTTTCCTGCCCGATCACCTGGGCCAGCGTCTTTGGCCGCAGCCGGTCGGCCAGCGGGCGCGGCGCGTCCGGGGCAGGGGTGGACAGGGTGTCGAACAGATCGGCCATGGTGCACCCTAAGCGCCTGGCGGGCCGATGTGTAGGGTGTGCAGCGCGCAGTCCGGTCAGCCGCGCGGCCGGCCCGCCAGTTCCGCCAGCGCCAGACAAACCCGCGTGGCCGCCGCCATGTCCTGGACGCTGATCCATTCCAGCGGGCCGTGAATCTGCTGCATCCCGGTAAAGATGTTCGGCGTGGGCACGCCCTTTTCGGTCAGGCGCGACCCGTCGGTGCCGCCCCGGATCGGTTGCGAGTGCGGCTCTACCCCCGCCTTGCGGCAGGCTTCGCGCACCAGCTCGACCGGGGTCATGTCCTCTTCCAGCCAGTAGCGCATGTTGCGGTATTGCGGCTTGATCATGCAGTCGATCTTCGCCCGCGGCTCTGTCGCCTGGATCGCCTCGCAGACCTGGCGCAGCAGGGTGCCGTGCGCCTCGAGCCCGTCGCGTTCAAAGTCGCGCAGGATGAATTTCAGCTCTGCCTCTGCCGCCGTGCCGGACAGGGCGTAAAGATGGATGAAGCCCTCGCGGCCCTCGGTCGTTTCCGGTGTGCGCGTGACCTGCGGCAGGGTATCCACGATCTTGGCCGCCAGATGCAGCGCATTCACCAGCGCCCCCTTGGCCTGCCCGGGATGGATGGAAACACCGGTGACCTTCACCACAGCCGCATCGGCCGAAAAGGTTTCATAGACGATCTCGCCCTTCTCTGCCCCGTCAAGCGTATAGGCAAAGGCAGCGCCCAGATCTGCCACAAGTTCGTCGCTTACGCCGCGGCCGATCTCTTCGTCGGGGGTAAAGCCGATGCGGATCGGACAATGCGGGATGTCCGGATTGGCCAGCAGATGCCGGGCGGCCGTCATGATGATGGCGATTCCCGCCTTGTCGTCCGCCCCCAGCAGGGTGGTGCCGCTGGCCGTGATGATGTCATCGCCCACCTTGCCGGCCAGATAGGGCGACTGCGCGGGCGACAGGACCAATTCCGGCGCATCGGGAAAGGTGATTGACCCGCCGTCATAGGCGCGGTGTACCACGGGTTTGACCCCGCTTGCGGCATAGGCCGGCGCGGTATCGACATGCGCAAGCCAGCCCATGACCGGGGCGGTGTGATGCACCGTGGCCGGAAGGGTCGCCAGCACCGCGCCATAATCTGTCAGCCGCACATCCTGCGCACCGATGGCTTGCAGTTCCGTCACCAGCAGGCGCTGCAGGTCAAGCTGACGGGCCGTGCTGGGCGACGTGGCCGATGTCTCGTCGCTTTGCGTGTCGACGGACGCATAGCGGATCAGGCGCTCTTCCAGGTCCCGGGTGAAATCTGTCATGTCGGCATCCTTGTGACTGTGGTTCGGCAGCCTGCACAAAACGGCCATAAATCGGCGGTGCCGTCCAGCCTGCCTGTTGGCTATTCCTGCGCCCGCAACACCTGCGCCGGGCGTGCCGCCAGCGGACGCAAGGCAAAGACCAGGCCGGCGGCCAGCGTGGCGATCACCCCGCCCAGCACGATGGCCAGGGCCGAAACCGGTTCAAAGGCATAATCGGCCTCCATCACAAAGGTCATCACCGCCCAGCCCGCCAGCCCGCCCGCAAGGATGGCCACAATCCCTGCCGCCGCGCCCAGCAGCGCCGAACGCAGCGCAAAACTGAACAGGATGCGCCCCCGGGTTGCCCCCAGGGTCTTAAGCACGGCAGCCTCGTACAGGCGCGCGCGTTCCCCCGCCGCCGCCGCGCCGATCAGAACCATGAACCCGGTCAGCAGCGTTGCCGCTGCGGCCCAGGCGGTGGCCTGGGCAATGGCGGTCAGCGCCTCGGACACCCGCCCGATGGCGTCGCGCACGCGGATGGCGGTGATGTTGGGATAGGCCGTGGCCAGATCCCGCAGGATCTGCGCTTCGGCGGCCTCGTCGGCATAGACTGTGGCGATGTAGGTGTGGGGTGCCCCCGCCAGCGCCGCCGGGTTCATCGACATCACGAAACCCATGCCGCCCGTCGAAAAGTCGACCAGACGGAAACTTGTGATCTCTGCCTCGATGTCGCGGCCCAGGATATTGACGGTGATCCGGTCCCCCAGCTGCAGCCCCATCTCTTCTGCCTCTTCGGCGGCGAAGGAAATCTGCGGGGGGCCGGTGTAATCCTTGGGCCACCAGGTGCCGGCCGTCACGGTTGTCCCCTGTGGCGGGGCGGGGGAAAAGGTGACCCCCCTGTCGCCGCGCACCACCCAGTGTTCACCCGCCACCTCGCGGGCCGGGCGGCCATTGATCCGGGTGATGACGCCGCGCATCATCGGTGCGTCTTCCACCTTGCTGACCGCCGGATCGTCGGCCAGCCGCTGCAGGAACCCGTCGATCTGATCGTTCTGGATATCGACAAAGAAATAGGCCGGTGCCCGTTCCGGCAGGTCGCGCTCGATGGCGGACCGGAGATTCGCGTCGATCTGGCCGACGGCCGCCAGCACCGACAGGCCCAGCCCCAGTGACAGGATCACCGACGATGCCTCTTCCCGCGGCCCGCCGATTGCCCCAAGGGCAAGGCGCAGCGCGCTGCGGCCCCGCACCCGATGGCTGCGCGCCGCCCGCCGTGCGCCGCGCCGTACGGCCACGGCGGCCAGGCCAAGGACCACCAGCGCCCCCAGCACCCCGCCTGCGGTCCCCAGCGCCAGCGACGGCACCCCGGAAAACCAGACGGCAGCCCCGATCAGCAGGGCCACGAACCCGGCCAGCACCAGCAGATACACCGCCCCTGGCCGGCCCGCCGTACCCTCGCCACCCCGGTAAAGCGCCGCCGCCCGCACGGTTTCGGTGCGCGCCAGCGGCCAAAGCGTGAAGATCAGCGCCGTCAGCGCCCCATACAGCGCGGCTTCCGCCAGCGGGCCGGGATAAAGCGCAATCACTGCCGGAAAGGGCAGGCGCGTGGCAATGACATCGGCCAGCCCCAGAACCAGCGCACTGGCCAGCCCCAGCCCCAGCAGGATGCCCAGAAGCGTCAGCACGCCGACCTGCAGCAGATAGACCTGAAAAATCGTGCGCCCTTCGGCGCCCAGGGTTTTCAGCGTGGCGATGGTGGCGATCTTGCCTTCCAGATAGGCGCGCACGGCGGCCGATACGCCCACGCCCCCTACCGCCAAACCTGCCAGACCCACCAGCACCAGAAACGACCCGATGCGGTCGACGAACCGCTCCACACCCGGCGCGGCGCGGCGCCTGTCGGACCAACTCATGCCGCTGTCGCGCCAACGGGCCTCTGCCTGCGCCTCAAGCACCGCAAGGTCGGCCCCGTCGGGCAGATCAAGGCGATATTCGGTCTCATACAGCGTTCCGGGTTCCAGCAGGCCGGACTTCGCAAGGCCGGTCGTCGGGACGATCACGCGCGGACCCAGAGAAAACCCGCCCGCCACCGAATCGGGTTCCCGCAGCAGGACCGCGCCCAGCCGGAACTCCTGCACGCCCAGCCGGAATCTGTCGCCCACCGCCAGACCCAGCCGGTCCACCAGAACCTTGTCCATGACCGCGCCGGGCAGACCCCCGGATCCGGACAGGGCGCTGGCAAGGGAAACGGGGGGGTCCAGCACAACCGATCCGGTCAGCGGATAAAGATCATCCACGCCCTTGACCTGCACCAGCGCGCGCTGCGCCGTATCGCCGTCACCGACCACGGCCATGGACCGGAAATCGACGATCCCGGACAGGCGGGTGGCGATCTGCGCCATATAGGCGCGTTCCTCTTCCGTGGCGAAGCGATAGGTGAATTCCATCACCGCATCGCCGCCCAGCAGCACCGCGCCCTGATCCTGCAGACCGCGCTCGATCGCTGCGCGCAGCAGCCCCACGGCGGCGATTGCCGCCACCCCCAGCGTCAGGCAGGCCAGGAAAATGCGGAACCCCTTCAGGCCGCCGCGCAACTCGCGCCGGGCGATCCGGGCGGCGACGGCCAGGGTCATGCCGCCCTCCGGTCATCGGCGCGCACCAGCCCGTCGGCCAGACGCACCACCCGGTCGCAGCGCGCGGCCAGTTCCGGCGCATGGGTGACAAGAACCAGCGTCGCCCCGTGGCGGTCGCGCAGCCCGAACAGCAGATCCATGATCGCCGCCCCGTTGGCCCCGTCCAGATTGCCGGTCGGCTCATCGGCCAGCAGGATTGCGGGCCGGGGGGCGGCCGCGCGCGCCAGCGCCACGCGCTGCTGCTCGCCCCCCGACATCTGGCGGGGATAGTGATCGATGCGCGCGGCAAGGCCCACGGCGCGCAATTCCGCCGCCGCCCGGTCAAAGGCATCGGGCAACCCGGCCAGTTCCATGGGCACGGCCACATTCTCCAGCGCGGTCATCGTCGGAATCAGGTGGAAGGACTGGAACACAACGCCCATATTCCCCCGACGGAAGCGCGCAAGCTGGTCTTCGTTCATCGCAGTCAGGTCCTGGCCCAGGGCAAGCACCTGACCCCCGGTGGCCTTCTCCAGCCCGCCCATCAGCATCAGGAGCGATGACTTGCCCGAACCCGACGGCCCCACCAGCCCCAGCGTCTCTGCCCGCGCCACGTCAAGCGTGATCCCCTTGAGGATTTCGACCGGCCCCGCATTGCCTGCAAGCGTCAGGCGCGCATCGCGCAGCGAAAGGATCGGATCGGTCATGAAGGCTGCCCCGCAGTTCACCATATCTGTGGGATATGGCGCATTGCGCGCAATCCGCAACCTCACCTTCGCGTGTGCCCTTGCAACGCCCGCGCTGGCTGACCCCCTGACGCTGGTTGCCCTGGGCGACAGTCTGACGGCGGGCTATGGCCTGCCGCAGGAAGACGGCTTTGTGCCGCAGCTGCAGGCCTGGCTGACGGCGCAGGGGCAGGATGTGGTGGTGGTGAACGCAGGCGTTTCGGGCGACACCACGGCAGGGGGGCTGGCGCGGCTTGACTGGTCCCTGACCCCGGAGGTTGACGCAATGATCGTCACGCTGGGCGGCAACGACCTGCTGCGCGGGATTGATCCCGCCGCCAGCCGGGCCAATCTGGACGCGATCCTGCAGGGCGCGCAGGCCCGCAAGCTTCCCGTGCTGCTGGTGGCGATGTCCGCGCCCGGCAATTACGGCCCCGAGTACAAGCGCGACTTCGATGCGATCTATCCCGATCTCGCGGCGCAGTACGGCGCGCTTCTGGCACCGGGCTTCTTTGCACCCCTGCTGAAGGAGGGGGCCGATCCCGCAAGTCTGGCGCGGTATCTCCAGCCCGACGGGCTGCATCCCAACCGGGACGGGGTGGCGCGAATTGTCGAGGGGCTGGGACCGCAGGTGCTGAACCTGCTGGCCGCCGTGCCGAAGGGCTGACCTGATCATCAGCTCCGCCCCGCGCCGCATCCCGCTTTGGGGCGGGTTTGGCGCATTCCGCTTCAGGACCAAACCCCGATGGGTGACAACCGCTTGCCCTGATCCCCGCCGGGGCGCACCGGGGCCCGCGCCGGAGTCTGACCGCTGGCAGGCCGCTGAAAAAGTGCCAGCCGGATTGACCGCCGGCCGGAAGACCGGGAACTTTTCCGCAGGCCCCGTGCGCTCTGGCGGGGCCATCGCCCCGGCCCTGCGGCGGGCGCTGGCCTGCGTTGCGCGGGTGGTACCGGTTCGGGGTGCGGCGCGGCATGCCCACCTGGCGGAAATCCCGCGGAACGTCGCAGCATTCGGCGGGAAAACCAGCCCCCGGATGGTTTTGCCCCCCGCTTCACCCCATGCCGCAGCCCCCCTCCTGGCGGCGCAGGCCGGCATGGCGCGAATGCCCTTATCCGTGCGATTGCCGTGCCATTCAGGGCGATGGTGAATTGTGCGGCGTTGCGATGGAAATGCCCGCCACAATGCAGGTGCAAATTGATCTGATGAAGGGTCATGTCACTGGCTGGCCCCGGCTGGAAACCGAATCGACCGTCATGACCATCGGCACCGCCTGCAGGAAGACGCGGCGCGCATCGCCTGCCGCCGCGCCCCGACATCCTTCGGCACCGGCCGCCTTCGCCGGATGGCTGCGCGGGCCTGCCTTCCGGTTGGCACGGCTCGTCCGGGGCCGCCTTTGCTCAGGCCCGCAGCCCAACCACCGCCACGCCAAGGGCCGCAAGAACCTTTGCCTCGATCTGCGCGGCGTTCATGCCCGCCACGGCATACATCGCCTCGGGGCTGGCCTGATCGATGAAGACATCGGGAAGCACCATCGAGCGGTACTTCAGCCCCCGGTCAAAGATGCCCTCTTCGGCCAGAAGCTGCGCCACATGGCTGCCAAAGCCGCCGATCGCCCCTTCCTCGATGGTGATCAGCGCCTCATGGTTCCGCGCCAGCCGCAGGATCAGGTCGCGGTCCAGCGGTTTGGCGAACCGCGCATCGGCCACCGTGGGCGCAATGCCGCGCGCCGCCAGTGCCTCGGCCGCCGTCAGCACCTCGGCAAGGCGTGCCCCGAAGCTCAGGATCGCCGCGCGCGCGCCCTCGCGGATCACCCTGCCCCGGCCGATCTCCAGCGGCACGCCGCGCACCGGCATCTCGACCCCCACGCCATCGCCGCGCGGAAAGCGGAAGGCAATCGGGCCGTCGTCATGGACGGCTGCCGTGGCCACCATATGCACGAGTTCCGCCTCGTCGGCCGCGGCCATCACCACAAAACCGGGCAGGTTCGCAAGGAAGGCCACGTCAAACGCCCCGGCATGGGTCGCGCCATCGGCCCCGACCAGCCCGGCGCGGTCGATGGCAAAGCGCACCGGCAGGCGCTGGATCGCCACGTCATGCACCACCTGGTCGTATCCGCGTTGCAGGAAGGTCGAATAGATCGCGCAGAAGGGCTTCAGCCCCCCTGCGGCCATGCCCGCGCTGAAGGTGACGGCATGCTGCTCGGCGATGCCCACATCAAAGCAGCGCTTTGCAAACCGCCCGGCAAACAGGTCAAGCCCGGTTCCGTCGGGCATCGCCGCCGTCACTGCCACAATGCGCTCGTCCGCCTCGGCCTGGCGGATCAGCGATTGCGCAAAGACCCTGGTGTAGGAGGGCGCGTTCGAGACGGCCTTTGTCTGCACACCGGTCAGGACATCGAACTTCGCGGTCGCATGGCCCCGGTCCCGCGCCGCCTCGGCGGGGGCATAGCCCTTGCCCTTCTTCGTGATCACGTGGATCAGCACCGGCCCGGTCGCCCGCGCCTTGACGGTGCGCAGCACCGGCAGCAACTGGTCAAGATCATGTCCGTCGATGGGGCCCAGATAGGAAAAGCCCAGCTCCTCAAACAATGTGCCGCCAACGGTCATGCTTTTCAGCATTTCCCTGGCGCGCCGCGCCCCCGTCTGGAACGGTTCGGGCAGCAGGCTGACCGCCCCCCTGGCCGCCGCCTTCAATTCCTGAAACGGCTCTTCCGCATAAAGCCGTGAGAGATAGGACGACAGCGCCCCCACCGGCGGGGCAATGCTCATCTCGTTGTCGTTCAGCACCACGATCAGGCGCTTCTTCAGGTGTCCGGCGTTGTTCATCGCCTCGAACGCCATGCCGGCGCTCATCGATCCGTCGCCGATCACGGCGATTGCATCGCCACCGCCCGCGCCCAGGTCACGCGCCACGGCAAAGCCCAGCGCGGCACTGATCGAGGTGGAAGAATGCGCGGCCCCGAACGGATCATAGGGCGATTCGGACCGTTTGGTGAACCCGCTCAGCCCGTCCTTCATGCGCAGCGTGCGGATGCGGTCGCGCCGCCCGGTCAGGATCTTGTGGGGGTAACACTGATGGCCCACGTCCCAGATGATCCGGTCGCGCGGCGCGTCAAAGACGGCATGCAGGGCCACGGTCAGTTCCACAACCCCCAGTCCGGCCCCCAGATGCCCGCCGGTGACGGAGACGGCGGAAATCGTTTCGGCCCGCAGCTCGTTTGCCAGCTGATGCAGGTCGCGGTCGCTCAGCGCCTTCATGTCGGAAGGCAGCGTCACGCGGTCAAGGATCGGCGTCGCGGGTCGATCGGTCATCCCTGCCCCTCCAGCGGGCAATCAGCGCTCGCGCGCAATCACGAACCCGGCGGCGGCGATCAGGGTTTCGGCCCGGCCGCCATAGGGTGCCAGCGCCGCCCCGGCTTCTGCCGCCAGCGAACGCGCGCGCGCCTTGGCCCCGTCCATGCCAAGCAGGGACACGAAGGTCGCCTTGCCTGCGCCTGCATCCTTGCGCAGCCGCTTGCCTGCCTTGTCCGCATCGCCTTCGACATCCAGAATATCGTCGGCGATCTGAAAGGCGAGGCCCAGCGCCGTGGCATAGCGCCCCAGCGGCCCCGGGTCCTGCCCCGCAATCAGCGCACCCGCCTGCGCCGACCAGCGGATCAGCGCGCCGGTCTTGGCGGCTTGCAGCCGCGTGATCTGCGCCAGCGTCAGCGGCACCGCTGCCGTTTCCGCCGCGATGTCCAGCGCCTGCCCCAGCACCATGCCCTCTGCGCCCGAGGCCCGCGCCAGCGACGCCACCAGCGCCACGCGCCGCTCTGCCGTTCCCAGCGCCGGGTCGGTCAGCAGTTCAAACGCCAGCGTCTGCAGGGCGTCGCCCGCCAGCACCGCCGTCGCCTCATCCCATTTCACATGCACCGTCGGCTGGCCGCGCCGCAGATCGTCATCATCCATGCAGGGCAGATCGTCATGCACCAGGGAATAGGCATGCAGCGCCTCGGCGGCGGCGGCGGCACTGACCGCCTGCTCTGGCGGAATTCCCAGCATGGCAGCGCTTTCCAGCACCAGAAAGGCCCGCAGGCGTTTGCCGCCCTGCACGGCATAGCGCATTGCATGGACCACCGGTTCGTCGGCCCGGCCGGCAAGGGCGGCGTCCAGCCGCCGCTGCGCCGCACCGGCGGCGCGGGCCAGCGCTGCGGGAAAGCTCACAGCCCCTCGACCGGCGTCACACCGGCGACGCGGCCTTCGGAGGCGCGGATCAGCTCCACCTTTTCCTCGGCATCCTTCAGCTTGGCTGCGCAATGCTCTTTCAGGGCCGCCCCCCGGTCATAAAGGGCAATCGACTGTTCCAGCGCCACATCGCCACGCTCCAGCGCGCCGACCACCTGTTCCAGCGCGGTCATCGCCTCTTCAAAGGTCATTTCTGCGATGGGCTTCGCGGTCATCGGGCATTCCTTGCAAGTTCGCCGACATGCGCCGCAACCGAAGCGGCCAGGGCAGGCAGAGCATAACCGCCCTCCAGCGTCGAGACCACCCGCCCCGAACAGCAGTCCGCCGCAACCCGGCAGATCGCCGCCGTCAGCCGCGCAAAATCGTCCTCTGTCCACTCTAGCCCTGCCAAAGGATCGTCACGGTGGGCATCAAACCCGGCGCTGATCACGATCAGTTCGGGGCCCCACGCGCGAAGCCGCTCCAGCGCCGGCTGCCAGGCGTGCCACATGGCCGCGCCGCCCGACCCCTCGGCCAGCGGCAGGTTTTCGATCTGCCCATGCGCGCCACGCTCTGACACCTGGCCCGTTCCGGGATAAAGCGGCATCTGGTGGGACGAGACAAACCGCACCCGGCGTTCCGCCCACAGCAGGTCCTGGGTTCCGTTGCCGTGATGCACGTCGAAATCCAGCACCGCCACCCGCGACAGCCCGTGAACCTCCAGCGCGTGCATCGCCCCGATGGCCGCCGTGCCGAACAGGCAAAATCCCATCGCCCGGTCGCGCTCTGCGTGATGCCCCGGCGGGCGGCAGCCGACAAAGGCATTACCGGCCCCGCCTGACAGCACCAGATCAACCGCAGCGCAGATGCCGCCGACGGCGCGCATCGCCGCCTGCAGGCTGCCGGGTGACATCCATGTATCGGGGTCCAGTCCAACGATCCGGTCCACCGGCACGGCTGCGCGCAACCGTGCCAGATGGGCGGCCGGGTGACAGCGCAGGATATCAGCCCCGGCACCCGGGGGTGCCTCCAGCCGCAGCAGCGGCAGACCTGCCAGCCCACGCTCCACCGCCTGCAGACGCGCCGGTTGCTCGGGGTGCCCTTCGGGCGTCAGATGCGCCGCACAGTCCTGGTGGGAATAACAGGCCGTCGCCAAGGATACCCTCCCTTGCGCCGTCATTCTGCGGCGCTGCTACCTTCCGGCCCGGATGCCCCGGTGGTCCGGGGCAAAGCCCCCGGCCGGTTCAATCGGGGGCCAGCATATATCCGGCACCGCGCACCGTTTGCAGATAGCGCGGCTGTTTGGGGTCCGCCTCGATCTTGCGGCGCAGGCGGGTGATCTGCACGTCCACCGCCCGCTCCTGCGCCTGGCCTTCGTCACGCCCCGGATCGCCCACCAGCCGCTCGCGGCTGACCGGAGCGCCCGCCTGGGCGGCAAAAATGCGCATCAGGGCCGCCTCGGTCGCCGTCAGGCGCACAATCTCTGCGCCGTTCCACAACTCGCCCCGGTCAACGTCATAGCGTACCGCCCCCAGATGCAGCACCTTCGGGCCCGCGTCGGCGGCCCTTGCCTGCGGCACGCGGCGCAGGATGGCGTTGATCCGCAGCAGCAGTTCCTTCGGCTCGAACGGCTTCACCAGATAATCATCCGCCCCGGCTTCCAGCCCTTCGATCCGGTTGCCGGTTTCGCCCCTGGCCGTCAGCAGCAGGATCGGCGTTGTCATGCGGCGGCGCAGATCGCGGGTCAGCGCGATGCCGTCCTCGCCCGGCATCATCACATCCAGCACGATCAGGTCGAATTCCAGCCCGGTCAGCAGGCGCCGCGCCTGGGCCGCATCCCGGGCCACCGACACCAGAAACCCGCCCCGCACCAGAAACTTCTGCAGCAATCCCCGGATGCGTTCGTCGTCATCCACCACCAGAAGATGCGCGGCCGGATCACCGCTCATGATCCTGCCTCTTTCAGGGTCTGGTACTGGCGGCGCAGTTGCGGGTCCATCATCGCCTCGAGCACCTGGCGAAAGCCCTGCACGGCAGCAGGCCCGGCGGCGCGGTAGGCCGCACGCATCCGCGCGCGCTGGGCATCCGACAGTTCACGTTCCAGCGCCGCCCCCTTGCCGGTCAGCACCAGATGCCGCTCGCGCTTGTCCTGCCGGCCCACCCGGCTTTCCACCAGCCCATCCTTGATCAGCCGGCGCAGCACCCGGTTCAGGCTTTGCTTGGTGACGCCCAGGACCGACAGCAGGTTGGTCACGGTGGTGCCCGGAGAGCGGTGGATGAAATGGATCGCCCGGTGATGCGCGCGGCCGTAATCCATGCCTTCCAGAATCCGGTCAGGATCGGCCGTGAAGGCGCGATAGGCAAAGAACATCGCCTCGATGCCCTTGCGCAGCTGCTCGTCCGTCAGGAACAGCAGGCTTTCGCCGCCCCCCGGTCCCCCTGTGCCTTCCGCCATGCCGTCCGCCCCCCGCCCGGCCCCGTTTCAACCCTGCCGCTGCGCCGCAGTATCCGCCGCTTCTGCCCCCGGCGTCCAGAGCCATACCGAAACGCCGCCCGGCCCGGCAGGATGCGCGCCCCTGCCTGTTGATCCTTCCGCCCCGTCCGTAAGGTTTATGTCAGCCTTGTTGACTTTCCAAGACTCAACTGCTAGCCAGCCGTGAATTTCGCGCAAGATTATGTCCATTTCGGACCTTTCTTTCGCAATATTCGCAAAAGAACGCCGAAGGCAGGGAGATTTCGATGGCTGGCTATGATGACCGCGACGGCAAGATCTGGATGGACGGCAGGCTGGTCGACTGGCGGGACGCCAAGGTGCATATCCTGACGCATGCGTTGCACTATGCCTCGTCCGTGTTCGAAGGCGAACGCTGCTACAACGGCAAGATCTTCAAGGGCCGCGAACATTCCGAACGGCTGCGCACCTCGGGCGCATTGCTGGACATGCCGCTGCCCTTCACGGCCGACCAGATTGATGCGGCGAAAGAGGCGGTTCTGGCCGCCAATGGCCTGACCGATGCCTATGTGCGGGCCATCGCCTGGCGCGGGGCGGGCGAAGACATGGGGGTTGCCTCCAAGCGCAATCCCATTCACCTGGCCGTCGCCTGCTGGACCTGGGGCAGCTACTACGGTGACGCCAAGATGAAGGGCGCAAAGCTTGACATCGCCAGGTGGAAGCGCCCCTCGCCGGAAACCATTCCCCATGCCGCAAAGGCCGCCGGTCTTTACATGATCTGCACCATGTCCAAACATGCGGCCGAGGCGAAGGGCTGTTCCGATGCCATGATGTTTGACTATCGCGGCTATGTCGCCGAGGCGACCGGGGCGAACATCTTCTTTGTCAAGGACGGCGAGGTACACACCCCGCTGCCCGATGCCTTCCTGAACGGCATCACCCGGCAAACCGTTATCGGCATGCTGCGCGACATGCAGATCAAGGTCCATGAGCGCCACATCCTGCCCGGCGAACTGGAAGACTTTCAGCAGTGCTGGCTGACCGGGACCGCGGCCGAAGTCACGCCCGTCGGCCAGATCGGCGATTACACGTTCGAGGTGGGCGATCTGACCCGGCGCGTGGCGACGGAGTATGAAAGGCTGGTGCGGGCCTGACCTGGCCCGCAATGGGGGTGCCGGGCAAGGCTTCGGGCACCAGTTTTCGGTCAGTTGGCATGCCTGCACGCAAAGCGCGGGAGTTACGCCGCGCGGCGGCTGGTACCGTGCCGTGATACATCCCCCGTCGGTCTGTTGAAGCCGGATCATGTCCGCAAGGCCCCGGGTGGAACCGGTTTGCAGGGCAACGGCGGCATCCCCGCCCCGGCACCGGTCAGGCCAGCCGCCCAACAGCCCAGCGCGCCGCATCGGCCACAGCAGCATCGGCATCCTGGACAAGCCCCGCCGCAACGGGGGCAAGACCCGGATCGCCGGAATTGCCGATGGCATAAAGCACATTGCGCACGAAGCGGTCGCGCCCGATCCGCTTGATCGGGCTTCCCGAAAACCGCGCCCGGAATCCGGCATCATCCAGCGCCGCCAGATCGGCCAGCAGGGGCGCGCCCGCCCTTGGCCGATACCCGATCTCGCGCGCCGCCACCGCGAACTTGTTCCACGGGCAGACCGCCAGACAATCATCACAGCCGTAAATCCGGTTGCCCATCAGCGCGCGCAGGTCTTCGTCCACCGGGCCGCGATGTTCGATGGTCAGATAGGAAATGCAGCGCCGGGCATCCAGTTGAAACGGCGCGGGAAAGGCCTGTGTCGGGCAGATGTCCAGACAGGCGGTGCAACTGCCGCAATGCTCTGCCTCCGGCGCATCCGCAGGCAGGTCCAGCGTGGTGAAGATTGCCCCCAGAAAGACCCAGTTGCCCAGATCGCGGCTCAGCAGGTTGGTATGCTTGCCCTGCCAGCCCAGCCCTGCCGCCTGGGCCAGCGGTTTTTCCATCACCGGCGCGGTATCGACAAAGACCTTGATCTCGCCGCCCGCCGCCCTGATCAGCCAGCGCCCCAGCCGTTTCAGCCGGCGCTTGACCAGATCATGGTAATCCTTGCCCTGCGCATAGACGCTGATCGCCCCCCGGTCGCGCAGGTGCAGCACCGCCAGCGGGTCAACCCCGGGCGTATAGACCTCGGCCAGCATGATCACCGACCGTGCTTCGGGCCACAGCGCCGCCGCACTGCCGCGCCACTCTGCGCGATCAGCCATCCAGCCCATCTGCCCCTGCCGCCCTTCGGCCAGCCAGGCCTGCAGCCGCGCTGCCGCCAGCGGCACCGCACCGGGTGCGCAAACCCCCACGCCGGAAAACCCTTCCTCCAGCGCGCGTGCGACAAGCCGTTCCTTCAGCGCGCCGGACATCTGTACCTTCTTCTTGGGGAAAATACCCTCGGGGGTGAATTGGCCGCAGGCCAAGAGGGGGCGGACAGCCCCCTGCCCATGCGGATTTTCGCAGAAAATCCGGTCTCCGTCACGGGATCAGAAATCAAGGTCGGCGTAATGCGCGGGCGGCGGAAAGCCCGGCACCTGATCGGCCAGCAGCGGGCGGAACGACGGGCGCGACTTGATCTTGGCGTACCAGTCCTTCACGGTGGCGGACCGGTTCCAGTCCACATCGGAAATGTAATCAAGGCAGGACAGATGCGCAGCAGCGGTGAAATCGGCCAGCGACATCTGGTCACCCGCCAGCCAGCGGCGCTGATCCAGCAGCCAGGCCAGATAATCGATATGGTACTTGATCCGCGTCGCCCCGGCCTTGACGTTCCTTGAATCCGGATAGCCCTGTCCCTGCGTCTTCTTGTTGACGCGTTCATAGAGCAGTTTCGAGGTGACTTCGGCATGAAACTTGTCGTCGAACCAGGCGCAAAGGCGGCGCACCTCATAGCGTTCTTCGGGATCGCGCGGGATCAGCGGCGGCTGCGGCACGGTTTCGTCCAGATATTCGCAGATTGCCTGGCTTTCGGACATGACCCTGGCATCCATCCGCAGCACCGGCACCTTGCCGGCCGGATTGCGGCGCAGGAATTCCGCTGACGGGTCCCAATAGCGTTCCTCGATCAGTTCCACCTCGATCCGCTTTTCGGCAAGCGTCAGGCGAACCTTGCGGCAGAACGGCGACAGCGGGGCATGATACAGGCGGTTCATCAAAGGGGTCTCACCGTGGTCTGTCCGGCCCCGTCATGCCGCGCGCCGGGCCGGAATTCAATCCCGCGCATTCCTAATCGGCCTTTGCAGGCTCAAAACATCCGGCCCGGCCATCGAGGCGGATCGTTTCCGCCCCATCGGCAATCGCGGCAGCCCGGTTGCGCACCGACCGCGACGGGGCGGCGGCATTGCGCCCCTTGGGGTCGGGCAGCACGGCCGCCAGCCGCGCCGCCTGCACCGCCGTCAGATCGGCGGCCGAAACCCCGAAATGGTGCTGTGCCGCCGCCTCCACCCCGAAGACGCCTTCGTCGAATTCCGCCACGTTCAGATACACGACCAGAATGCGCCGCTTGGACCAGACCAGTTCCACCACCGGGGTGATCATCGCTTCCAGTGCCTTGCGCGCCCAGCTGCGCCCATGCCAAAGAAACACGTTCTTGACCACCTGCTGGCTTAGCGTCGATGCCCCCCGTGTGCCGCCCTGCGCCACGGCGCGGCGGATCTCGGCCATGTCGAAGCCCCAATGCAGGCAGAAATTCGCATCTTCCGCCGCAACGGCAGAGCGCAGCATCACCGGGGCAATCTGATCTCCGCCCACCCAGGTGCGCTCCACTCCGCCCAGCCGGCGGCCTTCGGACAGCATGTAAAGCGTGGTCGGGGGCGGGACCACCGCGTACAGCAGGATCAGCGCCAGCAGCACCGCACCCAGGGCGGCGACCCCCCGCGCAGCCCAGCGCACGGCCTGCCATGCCAGCCCGCGCGCAGACGCGGGCCGGGTGCCTGCCGGTTTCGGCCTGCCGGATGCCTCGGGGCCGGTCTTGTCTGCCTTGGGGCTGCGGGGCGCTTGTACCATCCCGTCGGATCAATCACTGCGACGGCCCCGGGTCAAGCCCGGGGCCACACGGATCGCTGTGTCAGGCAGACGGGGCTTCGATCGCCGATTTCAGCTTTTCTTCCTGTTCATTGCTGAGCGAGGTCTGGATGATGCGGCCCTTGGCACGGAACTCGCCCAGCCGGTCCAGCACCTTGTCACCGGTCACCTTGCGCACCAGCACGCCCACCGCCGCCCCGCCCGGCGTCAGGGCAGAACCCACGTCCTTCAGGAAGCCGTCATTGATCCCGATATCGGTCAGCTTGCCCGACAGCGCCCCGGCCCCGGCCCCGACAGCGGCCCCCAGCAGCGGATTCAGGAACAACAGCCCGATCAGCGCGCCCCACATGCCGCCACCGGCGGCCCCGGCAGCCGTCAGGTTCACGGCCTGATGCAGCGCCACCTTGCCTTCGGCCGATTTGGTGACGACCACCGCATCTTCCATCTCCAGCAGGTATTCCTTCTGCAGCTTGACCAGGGCTGCGCGCAACTCGAACGCCGTCGCCTCGTCGTCAAACCCCACCACGATCAGATCGGCCATATCGATACCTCCAAAATGAAAACCCGCCGTGACATTGGCGCGGGTTTGTCACATCAACAAGACATATTCGCATCCGTCCCCGGCAGCCCGCCGCAATTCGGACGGCATCGGACCAGCCCCGGGCGCTATTCCGCCGGAACCGCCTGCGCCGCGTCACGCAGCGGGTGGGCAAGGTGGATCAGCATTTCCTTCGGGCAGACCTGCAGGACGTTGAACCGCTCCACCCCCAGTCGTGCAGGATCTGCCGGGCCTTCACGCCGCCGGTTTACTCGGCGTGACGCGCGCGTGCATCCGTCAGATCAAGGCGAAGGCGCGGCGCAAGCTGCAAAGCTTTCTGGAAGGTTGAAGGCAGGCGTTACGGGCTGGTGGGAAATGCTGCAATTGCGTCTCGCCCCCGGCGGCAGGTTCACGGTACGATCGGACCGTTGTGCGGTTTGTAGCAATCGAATGGGAAGCGGAACTTCTGGAGTTCCGGATCGATGATCTTTACGTAATTGATGTCCTTTCGGGCTTTGGTACGCGTCAAGACGATCCCATGTTTCTCGAAATAGTAGCTCTCGCCATTGATGAAGACGTCACCGCCAAGCGCCTGCAGTTCGGTCAGCAGCCGCCGCCGCTCTTTGGCAAGAGGACGCCCGTGAAGCAGAACTTCGCTGGAGTCGCCATGCAATTTGATCGACGCCAGCTTTTTCTTGAAATACATCAAATCGACAATCGGCAGATCGCCGGTTTCTGATCTGGTTTCGACAATCTGATGGCGAAGATACGGTCTGTCTTCATCTTCGAGGAACCAGTATTTTGACGGATCAGCCTCTTCATCCGGTTTTCCAAGAATCGCCGCAACTTCGACTTGAGACATACCCAAGGAAAGGGGGCCGATGCCCCTGTGGAACTCGATCTCGTAAGGCATCGCTCTCTTCCCCTTCAGCGGCGGAGTCACCTTCAGCGTAAGTCGGTTCAGGCCAGGTGTCACACCCCTTCAACAGGTCAATCTCCGGCGCGACACTTGCGCAGGATCATCACCGCGCCAGGACGACATCGAGACAGACCGCAAGGCCTGCCGAACCGGCCGCACGCCGACCCGGCGTTGCCCGCTATTCCGCCGGCATCGCCTGCGGCTCGTCACTCAGCGGGTGGGGAATGTGGATCAGCATTTCCTTCGGGCAGACTTGCAGGAAGTTCACCCGTTCCGTTGCCCAGTCGTTCAGAATCCGCTTTGCCAGCAGGCTGCCCGTCTCGTCGGCATGGCGCTGGATCAGGCCGTGCAGCTGGGCTTCCCAATGCGGATGGGTGACCGCGCAGGTCACAAGCGATTCCAGGTTCATCATGTCTTCCGCCGTTCCCTGCGGATCATGGACGTAAGCCATGCCGCCCGTCATCCCGGCCCCGAAATTGGCCCCGATCCGCCCCAGGATCACGGCCACCCCGCCGGTCATGTATTCGCAGCCGTTCGACCCGCAGCCTTCGACCACCACCTGCGCGCCCGAGTTGCGCACGGCAAAGCGTTCGCCCGCACGCCCGGCCGCAAACAGCGCGCCCGCCGTCGCCCCGTAAAGCACGGTGTTGCCGATGATGGTGTTCTCCGCCGCCACCAGCGGCGAGGCCATCTGCGGGCGCACCACGATCAGCCCGCCGGACAGGCCCTTGCCGACATAGTCATTGGCATCGCCCATCACCTCGATCTTCAGCCCCGGTGCGGCAAAGGCCCCCAGCGACTGCCCGGCATTGCCCGAAAGCTTCACCGTCAGATGATCCGGTTGCAGGCTGTTGCGCATTCCGAACTTGCGCACGATATGCGACGAGGCCCGCGTGCCGATGGTCCGGTGCGTGTTGCGCACGGCATAGGACAGCTGCATCTTTTCGCCCTCCTCGAAAAAGCGGGCACCGTCCCGGACAATGTCCGCGTCCAGCGTGTCGGGCACGGCATTGCGCGGCTTGCTGCGGTCATAGGTGATCTTCGATGCGCCATCGACCGTGATCAGCAGCGGATTAAGGTCAAGGTCATCCAGATTCGCCGCCCCGCGCGAAACCTGCGTCAGCAGGTCGGCCCGACCGATGATCTCGTCCATCGACCGCGCGCCGATCTGGCTCAGGATTTCGCGCACCTCCTGCGCATAGAAGGTGATCAGGTTCACCACCTTGTCGGCGCTGCCGGTGAACTTCTGCCGCAGCGCCTCGTTCTGGGTGCAGACACCCACCGGGCAGGTGTTGCTCTGGCACTGGCGCACCATGATGCAGCCCATCGCAATCAGCGCGGCCGTGCCGATGCCGTATTCCTCGGCCCCCATCATCGCGGCCATCACGATGTCGCGCCCGGTGCGCAGCCCGCCGTCAGTGCGCAATGTCACCCGTTCGCGCAGGTTGTTCATCGCCAGAACCTGATGCGCCTCGGTCAGGCCCATTTCCCAGGGCAGGCCCGCATATTTGATCGACGTGCCCGGCGAAGCCCCCGTGCCGCCGTTATGCCCCGAAATCAGAATCACATCGGCCTTGGCCTTGGCCACCCCGGCGGCAATCGTGCCCACCCCGCTGGCTGACACCAGCTTGACCGTCACCTTGGCGCGCGGGTTGATCTGCTTGAGGTCATAGATCAGCTGCGCCAGGTCTTCGATGGAATAGATGTCGTGGTGCGGCGGCGGCGAGATCAGCGTCACCCCCGGCGTGGAATGGCGCAGCCGCGCGATCAGGGCTGTCACCTTCATACCGGGCAACTGGCCGCCCTCGCCGGGCTTGGCCCCCTGCGCCACCTTGATTTCCAGCTCTTCGCAGGCGTTCAGGTATTCCGCCGTCACGCCGAAGCGGCCAGAGGCCACCTGCTTGATCTTGGCACTGGGGTTGTCGCCATTGGCTTCCGGCGTGAAATGCGCCGGGTCTTCGCCGCCCTCGCCCGAGTCGGACTTGGCCCCGATGCGGTTCATCGCGATGTTCAGCGTCTTGTGCGCCTCGGGCGACAGCGCGCCAAGGCTCATGCCGGGTGTGACAAAGCGCTTGCGGATCGAGGTGATGCTCTCCACCTCTTCGATCGGCACCGGCTTGCCCAGTGATTTGATATCCAGCAGGTCGCGGATGTGGATCGGCGGGTTGGCCCGCATCGCCGCAGAGTATTGCTTCCACAGATCATAAGACGCGCGGTCGCAGGCGGATTGCAGCATGTGCATCGACGAGGCTTCCCAGGCGTGCTTTTCGCCGGACCGGCGCGCCTTGTAGAAGCCGCCGATGGGCAGCACATCGGCCCCGCCCAGCCAGCCCCCGGCATGAACCTCTTCCAGCTTCTGCTCGATGCCCGATACGCCAATTCCCGAAATGCGGCTGTGCATGCCGGGGAAATATTCGGCCACCATGGCGCGGCTCAGGCCCACCGCCTCAAAGTTCAGGCCACCGCGATAGCTGGACACCACCGAAATGCCCATTTTCGACATGATCTTCAGCAGGCCGGCATTGATGGCATCGCGGTAGCGGCGCATGGCATCGGTCAGCGACCCGTCGATCAGGCCGCGCGCGATGCGGTCCGCAACCGAATCCTGCGCCAGATAGGCGTTTACCGTTGTGGCCCCGCAGCCGATCAGAACGGCAAAGTAATGCGGGTCGATGCATTCCGCCGACCGCACGTTGACCGAACAGAAGGTGCGCAGGCCCTTGCGCGTCAGCCAGCTGTGTACGGCACTGGTCGCCAGGATCATCGGCATCGGCACCTTGGACGGCCCCTGATGTTCATCGGTCAGAACCAGATGCCCCGCACCCGACCGCACGGCATCTTCGGCCTCGGCACGGATCCGCTCCAGCCCCTGGCGCAGATCATCGAGCCCGGCCTGCGCCGGGAAGGTGCAGTCGATGAAGGCCACCTGATCGCCGAAATGGCGCACCATCACATCGAATTCGGCATTGGCGATGAACGGGCTTTCCAGAACCAGGATTTCGGCCTGGCTGGAATGCTCGTCCAATACGTTCTTGAGGTTACCGAACCGCGTCTTCAGGCTCATCACCCGGCTTTCGCGCAAGGAATCTATCGGCGGGTTGGTGACCTGGCTGAAGTTCTGGCGGAAGAAATGGCTCAGCGGGCGGTAGATCGACGACAGCACGGCGGCGGGCGTATCATCGCCCATGCTGGCGATCATTTCCTTGCCGTCCTCGGCCATCGGGGCCAGGACCTGTTCCAGTTCCTCTACCGTGTAGCCCGCCGCAATCTGGCGGCGGCGCAATTCTGCCCCGCTGAACAGCGCCGTTTCGGGCACATCGCGCAGCAGCGCGTTCAGGTCCACCACCTTTTCGATCCAGTCGCCAAAGGGCTGGGCGGCGGCCAGCTTATCCTTCAGCTCGACATCGTGGTACAGCTTGCCCTCGGCCATATCGACCGCAATCATCTGCCCCGGCCCAAGCGCGCCTTTTTCCCGAATGGTCGTTTCGTCAACCGGGACCATGCCCGCTTCGGACCCGGCGATCAGCAGCCCGTCGCCCGTCACCAGATAGCGCATCGGGCGCAGACCGTTGCGGTCCAGCCCGCCGCAAACCCAGCGGCCATCGGTCATCGCCAGCGCCGCCGGGCCATCCCAGGGTTCCATGACGGCGTTGCAATAGGCATACATGTCGGCCCAGGGTTTGGGCATTTCGCCGGTCATCTTCGACCAGGCTTCGGGCACCAGCATGGTCTTGGTCATCGGCGCGTTGCGCCCCGAGCGTACCATCACCTCGAACACCGCATCCAGCGCGCCGGAATCGGACGTGCCCGACGGGATGATCGGCTTGATGTCTTCCGCCGCGTCGCCAAAGGCGGATGACGCCATGCGGATTTCATGGCTTTTCATCCAGTTGACGTTGCCCTTCAGGGTGTTGATCTCGCCGTTGTGCGCCAGCATGCGGAACGGCTGGGCCAGCCACCACTGCGGAAAGGTGTTGGTGGAATAGCGCTGATGATAGATCGCGAAGGCGGATTCAAACCGGTCGTCCAGCAGATCGGGATAGAAGACGGCCACCTGCTCGGCCAGCATCATGCCCTTGTAGATGATGCTGCGGCAGGACAGCGAACACAGGTAGAGCCCCTGGATCTGCGCGGCAATCGCCGCCTTTTCGATCCGGCGGCGGATGATGTACAACTCACGCTCAAAGGTTTCCCCGTCAATCGCCTTGTCGCAGCGGATCAGGATCTGCTCGATCTCGGGGCGCGTTGCATTCGCCTTGTCGCCCAGCACCTCGGTGTTCACCGGCACATGACGCCAGCCATAAATGTAATGGCCCATGCGCAGAACTTCGGTTTCCACGATCGTGCGGCAGCGTTCCTGCGCGCCGAAATCGGTGCGCGGCAGAAACACTTGGCCCACGGCAATCAGCTTTTGCACGTCAGGCTCATGCCCGGTGCGGCGCACCTGATCGTAGAAAAAGCGCGCCGGAATCTGCACATGAATGCCTGCGCCATCACCGGTCTTGCCATCGGCATCCACGGCACCCCGGTGCCAGACCGCCTTCAGCGCATCAATCCCGTTCTGCACCACCTTGCGGCTGGGCTTGCCAGAAATCGCCACCACCAGCCCCACCCCGCAGGAGGCATGTTCATCATCGCTTTTATAAAGCGAATGATCGTTCATATAAGCGCGCTTCGCCTCTTCGGCGGCAACCCAGGCGTCATCAAAGGTCATGGCGCAACTCCTGCCACATGGTGATTCTTTTGTTCATATTGGGCCTGCGTGGCGCGGCGGTGGTCGCCCTGCAGGCGGACAGAGGCCATGGCACGGTCGGCATAAACTTCGGACCGCAGCGGTTGGTCGCGGACTGCATCAAACAGGCCGGGCATCAGTTCATAACTCTGGCCCATGATGTCACGCATCCAAAGATGGCTGCCGCAGACCGGACAGAACGCCCGTTCGGCAAAACCGGACGAGGCATATCGTGTCACCGGCCCTTCCACAGTGACGCCCGCCGCATCGGCGTTGAAGCACAGGAACAGCCCGCCCGACCAGCGCTGGCACATCCGGCAATGGCAGGCACCGGGGCGCGGATCATGCGGGCCTGCAACGCGCACCGTCACGGCACCGCACAGACAGTGCCCGGCCAACTGCGGCGCTGTCATTTCCGCACCATCGCCGGCGTCGGACCCGCTTCGTTTTCCAGGCCGGACATGGTTGCGTCACAGTCAAAGATCGGCCTGGTGGTGAAAAACCCCGGCTCCCCCGGGAACACGAACTGGCGCGGCGTGCCGTCAACGGGAATTGTCCCGTCCGGGGTTTCCCATTGCGAAATGCCGGACAGGAAGATGCGCCAGTCGCGGTGGATGCATTCGTTGCCCCTGGCCTTCTGCACGATGCTGCCGTCGGGTGCCGTTTCCGTGTAGTCGAACTCGGTTTCTTCCAGCGTCACGCCATCGATGGTCACGCTGCGCCCCGTCAGCCTGTCAAAGCCGCGCACCACAGATTGCGGGCCGCCATCCTCGGCAAGGCCGAAGTCGAAAGTATCGGTCCCCGTTGACAGAAGCGTGCTGAACGATGCCGGATCGGCAGGATCAGGCAGCAGGACCTGACGCGTGGTCGGGAACATTTCAAAGCTTTCGACCCACTGCGTCTCGCGGTCGATCCGGCTGACAAAGAAGAGACCGTCCTGGTCAAAGTCTGCCCGCCACTGATCGCCCGGCGTATCGGCGTCGCAGCGGTAATGGTTCGACACCCGGCAACCGCGCGACTGCACGGTCAGCCAGCCCGTGCATCCCGGCGGCGGGCTGAATGTGCCGGGGATGGTGGTCTGCCCTTCAGCCGGCAACGCGGCCGGCAGGGCCAGACAGGCGAACAGGGCAAGTGCCCGATGGCCACCAGGCCTGACTTTCGGCAGATGTCCCCTGCCGCCGGAACCGTTCGCTGTCTGTCGCCACATCTTCGCTACTCCGCCGCCACTTGAACCGGTTGCGCAATGTATTGCAGAATCGACTCTGCCGCTTCGCGTCCGTCGCGGATCGCCCAGACAACCAGGCTGGCACCGCGCACGATGTCGCCAGCGGCAAAAACGCCGGGCAGGCTGGTTTCATGCGTGCGGAAATCGGACCTGATCGTGCCCCAGCGCGTTACGGCCAGATGGGGCACGCCCCAAAGCGTGGGAATCTCTTCGGGTTCGAACCCCAGCGCCATGATCACAAGATCGGCCTGTTCCACGTAATCGGCATCTTCGATGACCTCGGGCATCTGCCGCCCGCTGGCATCCGGCGCGCCAAGGCGCATCCGCTGCACGATCACGCCGTCCACCACGGCACCGCCGGTAAAGCCGCGCGGCGCAGACAGCCAGATGAAATCCACGCCTTCTTCTTCCGCATTCGCCACTTCGCGCTGTGATCCGGGCATGTTCGCCCGGTCGCGCCGGTACAGGCACTTGACCGACACCGCCCCCTGCCGGACCGCCGTGCGGACACAGTCCATCGCCGTGTCACCGCCGCCGATCACCACCACCCGCTTGCCCAGCGCGTTCAACTCGCCACTGTCAAACGCCTCGACCTCGTCGCCAAAACTCTTGCGGTTCGATGCGGTCAGATAATCAAGCGCCGGCACGATCCCTGCCGCCCCGATCCCGGGGGCGGCAAGATCGCGCGCCTTGTACACGCCCGTGGCAATCAGCACCGCGTCATGCTGGCCCCGGATGGCGTCAAAGCTGATGTCTTCGCCCACGTTGCAATTCTGTATGAATTGCACGCCTGCTGCCTGCAACTGCGCGATCCGCTGCATGACCACCGGTTTTTCAAGCTTGAAGCCCGGAATGCCATAGGTCATTAGCCCGCCCGCGCGGTCGTAGCGGTCATAGACCGTCACCTGCACGCCACGGCGGCGCAGCACGTCTGCCGCCGCCAGCCCGCCCGGACCGGCCCCGATGATGCCCACGCTTTCGGCCCGCTCTTCCGCCGGGCGGATCGGCTTGACCCAGCCCTGTTCCCAGGCGGTATCGGTGATGTATTTCTCGACCGCGCCGATGGTGACGGTGCCATGGCCGGACTGCTCGATCACACAATTGCCTTCGCAAAGCCGGTCCTGCGGGCAGATCCGGCCGCAGATTTCCGGGAAGGTGTTGGTGGCCTGGCTCAGCTCATAGGCTTCCTGCAACCGCCCCTCTGCCGTCAGGCGCAACCAGTCGGGGATGTTGTTGTGCAGCGGGCAGTGGCTTTGGCAATAGGGCACGCCGCACTGGCTGCACCGCCCGGCCTGCTCCGCCGCTTTCCGGTCGGCAAATTCCTGATAGATTTCATGGAAATCCTGCGCGCGCAGGTTTGGCGGCCGCTTGTCCGGCATTTCCCGGGTGACAGTGACAAACTGCAACATGCGTTGTTTGGCCATGCGGGCACCTTCCGGAAAACTTGCATCGGGATGCCTGTGATACGCCGGGTTCCAAGGGATTAAAAGTAAGCAATGCTGACATATAAACATCTGATGCGGGGCTTTTCGGTCATTTCCCGCTCAGATCAGCCATTTTCAGGTCAGCATTTGTGACCTTTATGGCCCATAACCCGCCAGAAGCGCCACAAGCGCTGTCCCTCCAACAGCGATTCGCCACCACCCGAACAGCGCAAACCCATGGGTGCCCAGATAACTTAGCAGCCAGCGCACCACCAGGACGGCACTGATGAAGGCCATGGCAAAGCCTGTCGCGATATCGCCCAGCGCGCTTGCGTCCAGCACATCGCGGTTCCGGTAAAGGTCATAGGCAAACGCCCCCGCCATCGTCGGCATCGACAGGAAAAAGGAAAATTCAGCCGCCGCACGGCGCCCTGCGCCAAGCCACAGCGCCCCCACGATGGTCGCCCCCGACCGTGACACGCCCGGGATCATCGCAAGGCACTGAATGACCCCGATCCTGAAGGCAACACCCAAAGGCAGCGCCATCGCATCCTCGTAACGCGGGTTTGCCGCCAGCCGGTCCGCATACAAAAGGACGATGCCGCCAAGAATCAGCATCACCGCAATCAGCCGGGGCGATTCGAACAGCACCGTCTTGATGACATCATGCGCCAGCACGCCGACCACCACGGCGGGCAGAAAGGCGACCAGCACCGAAACGATGAACCGCCGTGCCGCCGGATCATGTGGTGCCGCCCGGAACACCGCCCACAGTTTCCCGGCATAGACCGTCAGAATCGCCAGAACGGCACCGAGCTGGATCACCACCTCAAAAGTGCGTCCCGCAGACTGGAACCCAAGGAAATGGCCAACCAGCAGCAAGTGACCTGTCGAGGATACCGGAATGAATTCGGTCAACCCTTCGATCAGCCCCAGCAGGGCCGCGACAAGGGTGGAACTGTCGGCCATCGCCGCCCCTTTTCAGGTTTTCCGCAGGTTCTTCGCCGATTCCCTGATCGCGGCAAACTGGCCCGACGGGCGGTAGCGCCACAGATATTCGGGCAGCACGGCATCAATGGGTGTCGGGGCAATGCCCAGATCGGCCAGCCCCCTGGCGCGGGGCGACACCACATTGTCATGCGCCAGGTTGCGCACCTGATCGCGCGTGATCAGCCCGTTGGTGAACAGCCCCAGCGTCAGGGTCTGCAAAAGGTCGAACGCGCCGCCCATGATCCGTGCCACGAAAAACGGGATGTTCACGATCAGCCGGCGGCGCTGAACAACCGCAAGCATCTTCTGCATCAGCGCGCGGAAGCTGTGAACATCCGGCCCGCCCAGTTCGTAGACACCCGGGGCGGCTTCGCCCAGAACGGCCTTGACCGCCGCCTGCGCCACGTCATCGACATAGACCGGCTGGAACCTTGTCCCGGCCCCGACCACCGGCAGAAACGGGCCAAGGCGCGTCATTGCGGCAAAGCGGTTGAAAAACTGGTCTTCCGCCCCGAACACCACAGAGGGCCGCAGGATCACGGCCTGCGGAAAGGCCAGGCGCACGGCGGCCTCGCCTGCCGCCTTGCTGCGCGCATAGGCGCTGGCCGCGTCCGGATCCGCGCCAATTGCCGAAAGCTGCACCAGGCGGCCCACGCCCAGCTCTGCCGCGATGCGCGCAACGCGCGCAGCCCCTTCGGCCTGAACCGCGTCAAAGCCGTTGCGGCCAACCTCGTTCAGCACGCCGACACAGTTCACCACCGCATCCGCGCCCTGCATCACCGCCCGCACGGACGCGTCATCGCGGATGTTGCAGAACACCGGTTCCACCTGACCCACGACACCATAGGGCCGCACAAAGATCGCCTCGTTCGGGCGGCGGACGGCGACGCGCACGCGCCAGCCCGCTTTCGCCATGCGTCGGGCAATGTAGCGCCCGATAAACCCGGAACCGCCATAGATCGTGACCAGCTTGTTCATCTGCCCTGCCCTGTTGGGTAAGCTTGCGAAGGTACGACAGGAAATAGCTTTTCATGCCTTCGCTCACAAGCGCCAAACCTGCGACGAATTATTGTGACAGGGCGTTGACACTGCCCGCACCCCCCGGTAAATCGCCCCCACGACACCTGCCCAGGTGGCGGAATTGGTAGACGCGCACGGTTCAGGTCCGTGTGCCGCAAGGCGTGGAGGTTCGAGTCCTCTCCTGGGCACCATCGATCCTTCGTGCCAGTTCGAAGGATCAGACAGTGACAATCCACCACTACCGCAATGACCTGCCGGATGGGCTTTCCTTCGGCACAATCGTGGCGATCGACACCGAGACGATGGGCCTTGACCCGCGCCGCGACCGGCTGTGTGTGGTGCAGCTGTCGTCGGGCGACGGTGACGCCCATCTGGTGCAGATCGACCGGGGCCAGACCTCCGCGCCCAATCTGGAACGCCTGCTGACCGATCCCGCCATCCTGAAACTGTTCCACTTCGGCCGGTTTGACATTGCCGCCCTGCAAAACGCCTTCGGGGTGCGCACTGCCCCGGTGTGGTGCACCAAGATCGCCTCGCGGATGACCCGCACCTTCACCGACCGGCACGGGCTGAAATACCTTCTGATCGAACTTCTGGGCATCGACGTTTCCAAACAGCAGCAGACCTCGGACTGGGGTGCTGCAACCCTGACGGATGCGCAGAAGGATTACGCGGCATCGGATGTGCTTTATCTGCACCGGCTGAAAAGCGAACTTGAATCGCGTCTGATCCGCGAAGGCCGGATGGAGCTTGCCCAGCGCTGTTTTGACTTTCTGCCGACGCGGGCAGAGCTGGATCTGATGGGGTGGGACGAACCGAATGACATCTTCCACCACTAGGGCGGCCCCGGACCACGACATCTTTCTTGCCACCGCCCGCCGGGTCATCGCCCGCGAGGCGCGGGCGCTGGACATTCTCTCGGGCGCGCTGGGCGAAAGCTTTGCCCGGGCGGTCGATCTTCTTCTGGCCGCCGAGGGCCGCGTCATCGTCTCGGGCATGGGCAAGTCCGGCCATATCGCGCGCAAGATTGCGGCCACCTTTGCCTCTACCGGAACGCCTGCGCACTTTGTTCACCCGGCCGAGGCCAGCCATGGCGATCTGGGCATGGTGATGCGCGGCGATGTGGTGCTGGTGCTGTCCAATTCCGGCGAGACGCCGGAGCTTGCCGATATCGTCGCCCACACCCGCCGCTTTGGCATCCCGCTGATCGGCATCGCGGCGCAGGCCGGATCGACCCTGCTGCGCCAGTCCGATGTGCCCCTTCTGTTGCCCGATGCGCCCGAAGCCTGCGATACCGGCGTGGTCCCCACCACCTCGACCACCATGGCACTTGCCCTGGGCGATGCGCTTGCGGTGGTGCTGATGGAGCAGCGGCAGTTCACCCCCGAACAGTTCCGGGTCTTTCATCCCGGCGGCAAGCTTGGCGCCCGGCTGGCAAAGGTCCGCGACCTGATGCACAGCGACATGCCGCTGGTGCGCAGCGGCACGCCGATGGCCGGGGCGCTGCTTGCGATGTCGGGCAAGGGCTTTGGCGTGGTTGGCGTGACCGATGCGGATGACTATCTTGTGGGCGTGGTCACGGATGGTGACCTGCGCCGACATATGGACGGGCTGCTGTCGCTGACCACCGATCAGGTCATGACCAAGGCCCCCCGCACCATCGGTCCCGATGCCCTGGCGGAAAAGGCGGTTGCCGTGATGAATGAAAACAAGATCACCTGCCTTTTCGTTGTCGATCCCGAAGGCAGCCGCATGGCCATAGGGATTCTGCATATCCATGATTGCCTGCGCGCCGGCGTGGCCTGACAGATGGGACGCGCCGACAACGCCTGGTCACGCTGGGTCGTGCTGCTGAAGATCGTTCTTCCGCTGACAGCGCTTGCGCTGCTGTCATCGATCTTTCTTCTGTCGCGCACAATCGACCCGACCGCGGCCATGCCCTTTACCGACGTTGATGTTGAAGACCGCGCCCGCGAACCGCGCCTGACCACGCCGGAGTTTTCGGGCGTCACCAACGACGGGGCGCTTGTCACGCTGGATGCGGCCGAAATGCGGCCTGATCCGGCAAAGGCAGGCAGCGGCACCGCCACCGACCTGCGGGCGCGCCTGGTCTCGAAAACCGGGGACTCCACCGATGTCGCAGCCGACCGCGGCAAGGTCGATACCGTGGCCGGCACCTATGAGATGACCGGTGCCGTGACTGCGGTGCTTTCGACCGGCTACACGATTGCCGCGCCGAAAATGGCCGGTTTGCTGGACGCGACGCAACTTGATGCGACCGGGCCGGTGAAGGCGACCGCACCCATGGGGCAAATCACCGCAGACGCCATGCAGCTTCGGTCCGATCCGGCGGCACCCGGAAACCATCTTCTGGTTTTCAATGGGCGCGTCCGGCTGATATACAGGCCGCAGGAATGACTGTTCGAGGCACATGCATGTTCCGCTTCCTGGCCGCTGTGCTTCTTGGATGGCTGATCGGCCTTGCGCCAGCCGCCGTGCGGGCACAGGCGGGGGCAAGCGTCGCCTTCGGCAGCATGAAGGGTGATCCGACGCAACCTGTAGAGGTGACGGCGGATCAGCTGCAGGTCAACCAGGCCGACGGCACGGCGATCTTCCGGGGCAACGTGATCGTGATCCAGGGCACGATGCGCCTGACCGCGCCCGAGGTTCAGGTCGATTATGCCGCCGACGGCAAAAGGATTGCGCGCCTGCACGCAACAGGGGGCGTCATACTGGCCAACGGGGGTGAGGCCGCCGAAGCACAGGATGCCGTCTATACCATCGCATCCGGTCAGGTGGTGATGACGGGCGATGTTCTTCTGACCCAGGGCACCAGCGCGCTTTCGGGCAAGGTGCTGACCGTCGATCTGACAACCGGCACCGGGGTCATGGAAGGGCGCGTGCAGACCGTGTTCATTCCCGGCAGCGCCGCGCCATGAGCCCGCCGCCGCCGGAACTGACGCTGACCCCGGGCACAGCCGGTCTGTGCGTGCGCAACCTGCGCAAAAGCTACCGGCGCCGCCCCGTGATCCGCGACATCAGCCTTGATCTGTCGCGTGGTGAAATCGTCGCCCTGCTGGGTCCGAACGGGTCGGGCAAGACCACCTGCTTTTATGCCATCGCCGGGCTTGTCATGCCCGAGGGCGGCAGCGTGACCCTGGACGGGCGCGATGTGACGGCCCTGCCGATGTACCGCCGCGCCCGGCTCGGGATCGGCTATCTGCCGCAGGAAGTCTCCATCTTTCGCGGTCTGACAGCCGAAGAGAACATCCGCGCGGTTCTGGAAATCATCGTGCCGGACCGCCACAAGCGGCGCGAGCGGCTGGAAGAGCTTCTGTCGGACTTTTCCATCACGCATATCCGGCGCGCTTCCGCACTGGCGCTGTCAGGCGGGGAAAGACGCCGGGTGGAAATAGCCCGCTGTCTTGCGGCCGATCCCAGATACCTGCTTCTGGACGAGCCCTTTGCCGGGGTCGATCCGATCGCCGTGGGCGAAATCCGGCTGCTGGTCCAGCATCTGAAGGACCGTGGAATAGGCGTTCTGATCACCGACCATAACGTGCGGGAAACGCTTGATATCGTCGATCGCGCCTACATCCTGCACGAAGGCGCGGTGCTGATGAGCGGCACCTCGGACGAGGTTGTGCGCGACGAAAACGTGCGCCGCGTCTACCTCGGGCGGGATTTCCGCATCGGCTGACGCCGGACGGTCCTTGCCACGAAGCTGTTGACAACCCGGCCGCACCTGCCTCCAAATGTCGGCAATGCGTGCGCAAACCGCCCCGACGTGCCGCCCGTTCAGCGGCCTTCTCTCTGCCCGGTGCAGTGCCGGGCCGGCGGTGCCGCGCGCTTTGGCACGACATCAGACAAGGGAACGTCCTGCCTGCGGCAGGATGACCTGCGCCATCCATCCGAAGGAGGGGCCATGCGCTACCAGATCAGCGGCAAACAGATTGACATCGGCGAGGCGCTTCAGACCCATGTGAAGGCCGAGATGGGCGAGGTGGTTGAAAAATACGCCCAACGCCCGACGGAATGTCTGGTGGTCTTTTCGCGCGTTGCGCATGAATACGTCTGCGAATGCATCCTGCACCTGTCCACGGGCCTGACGGCCCAGGCCAGGGGCCATGCGACCGAAATCTATGCCGCCTTCGAATCCTGCCGCGAGAAGATGGACAAGCAGCTGCGCCGCTACAAGCGCCGCCTGCGCAGCCACCACCGTGACCGCACGGCACCGGTTGAATTCGACGGCGGCTCCTCGTATATCCTTGCGTCATCCGAGGACCCCGAGGATGCGGAGCCCGAAACGCTTCAGCCCGTCGTGATTGCCGAGATGGAGACGAAGATTCCTTCGATCACCGTCGGCGAGGCCGTGATGCAGCTGGAACTGGCGGGTCACCGTATGCTTGTGTTCCGCAACGAAGGTCACGGCGGAGTCAACGTTGTCTACAGACGGGACGACGGCAACATCGGCTGGATTGACCCGCGCAACAGCAAGTAGCGCCTTCGGGCGCAGAAATTGAACGATTCATGGAACTGTCCAAGCTTCTGAAACCGGGGGCCATCCGTGTTGTCGGCCACCTGACAAGCAAGAAGCGCCTTTTTCAGGAACTGGGTGATGTTGCCGCCCAGGCCTATGGCCTGAATGCGTCGGTCGCCGTGGACGGCCTGCAGGAACGCGAAAGCCTGGGTCCGACCGGTGTCGGACATGGCATTGCCTTGCCACATGCCCGGCTTGAGGATCTGGCCGGGATCGTCGGCATCTTCCTGCGCCTTGAAAAGCCGCTGGACTTCGATTCGGTGGACCGCCAGCCGGTGGATCTGGTCTTTGCGCTGTTCGCCCCCAAGGATTCCGGCGTCGACCACCTGAAGGCGCTGGCCCTGGTCAGCCGCACCATGCGTGACCCGGCCATCTGCGCCAAGCTGCGCGCCAACAGCGATGTATCGAAACTGCACGCCATCCTGACCGAAGGCCGCACGCATCAGGCGGCCTGACGGCGTCCGGCGGCCATGGGGCAGGCGGGGGTGCCGCTTACTGCGCGGGTTTCTGCTGCGCCATGATCTGGCGCAGATACGCCAGAAATTCGTCGTGCAGCTCGGCCCGCCCCAGCCCGAAGGCCACCGTCGCCTGCAGAAATCCGGCCTTTGATCCGCAATCATACCGCTGCCCGCGGAACCGGTACCCGTAAACCTTGCGCCCGGCGGTGATTTCTTCGGCAATGGCATCGGTCAGTTGAATCTCGCCGCCCGCCCCGGTCTTCCTGCGATTGAGGTTGTCCAGCACATTCGGCGACAGGATGTAACGCCCGATCACCGCAAGGTTGGACGGCGCGTCTTGCTGCTTCGGCTTTTCGACCATGCCCTTGACCGTCACCAGCGCCCCCCTGTCGTCGCCGATATCCAGAACGCCATAGGACGAGGTTTTTTCGGGCGGCACTTCCATCGCGGCCACCATGTTGCCGCCGGTCTCGGCAAAGGCTTCGGCCATCTGCTGAAGACAGGGCTTTTCGGCGGCGATCACGTCATCCGGCAGCATCACCGCAAAGGGTTCATCCCCGATCAGCTGACGCGCGCACCACACGGCATGACCCAGACCCAGCGCCTTGTGCTGGCGCACATAGGCGATCGCCCCGCTTTCCATGTTGGTCCGTTCCAGAACCTCCAGAAGCTGGTGTTTGCCGGACCGGCGCAGCGCGTTTTCCAGTTCGGGCGCGTGGTCAAAGTAATCTTCCAGCGCCCCCTTCCCCCGCGAGGTCACGAAGATGAATTCCCCGATCCCGGCCGCACGGGCCTCGTCAATGGCGTATTGAATCAGCGGTCGATCCACCAGCGTCATGATTTCCTTGGGGATCGACTTTGTCGCGGGAAGAAAGCGGGTTCCCAGACCGGCAACCGGGAAGACGGCCTTTGTCACCTTGTTCTTTGTCATCTCTATGCTCTTTCCGACGTCTTCAGACCCTGCCCCAGGATAGGCAGTCCATACGCGCCCCCGTTCCGGCGTCCCATACAATTCTGACAGGGTTTCGGAAGATCCCCCAGAAACGCGGCCGTTTTCCGGCCTTCGGCACGAAGATCGGCAAAAGGGCGCGCATGGGATCAAGGCACAAGGCGTGCCCCCTCCCGATCCGGACCCCGCGATGACATTCCCTGCTCTGGCCGCGATGCCATACCGGCGGCCCACACGACGGAAACGGTCACGTTCCGCCGCCCATCTCTGCCAGCATCGCCTCGATTCGCGGCACATCTTCGGGGTTGTTCAACTCCCAGAACAGGCGGCCGCGCGCATCCACTTCCACGCACAGCATCTGGCGGCCGTTTTCCAGAAACCGCAGCTGCTCCAGACCCTCCAGCGTTTCCAGGGGCCCCGGTTCCCACGTTGCATAGGCCCGCAGCGCGGCGGGCCGGAACGCATAGACGCCCACATGGTGAAACACCGGCGTCGGCTCGGCCCCGGCATAGGTACGACAGGTGAAGGGAATCACCTCTTTCGAGAAATACAGCGCCCTCCCGCCCGCCCCGAAAACCGCCGTTGTCCCGCCGACCCGCCCGGCGCGCCGGTCGGCCAGAAAGCCGGTCAATGCCCGCCCGTCGGCGCGCAGCACCGGCGTTGCAACTTCGGCACCGGGCGCGGCGCGAAGAGCGGTGATCAGGTCTTCCACGAACCAGGGCGGGGTCAGCGGCGCATCGCCCTGCAGGTTCACCACGATGTCGTAACCGGGAAGCCGGTCCAGCACTTCGGCACAACGCTCGGTTCCGTTGCGCCAGCGATCCGAGGTCATCACCACCTCTGCCCCGAATCCTTCGGCGGCCTCGCGGATGCGCGCGTCATCGGTGGCCACCACCACCCGGTCGGCACCGCGCACCGCCTGCGCCGCTTCCCAGCTGCGGCGGATCAGCGGTTTTGCCACGCCATCCGGGCCGCACAGGTTCACAAGCGGTTTTCCGGGATAGCGGGTCGAGGCATAGCGGGCCGGAATGGCAATCAGGACGCTCATCTGTGCAATTCCACTCCAGGGGCGAATGCGATGAAGAACGGATTGTCCCATCCCGGCTTGCCATAGCGCAGCACGCGATGGTCGTCGAACCGCACCACCTGCCCGCCGGCACCCCGCAGCACCGCATCGCCTGCCGCCGTATCCCATTCCATCGTCCGGCCGAGGCGCGGGTAAAGATCGGCCTCGCCGGTGGCCACCAGACAGAACTTCAGGCTCGACCCGGCACTGGTCATGTCTTTCACCGCATAGCGCGCGATATAGTCATCCGTCGCCTGATCGCGGTGCGATTTTGACGCCACCACCACCAGCGCGGCGTTGTCGGGGGCGGCGACGGCCAGCAACCGCAGCGGTCCCGGCACCGCCTTGTCAAAGCTGCCGGTTTCCTCGACAGACCGTCCATCGGCCCGGGTGTAGAACAGCCGCCCCAGCGCCGGGGCATAAACCGCACCGCGCAGGGGAACGCCGTTTTCGACATAGGCGATATTCACGGTAAAGTCGCCGCGCCGCTGCACGAATTCCCTCGTCCCGTCCAGCGGATCGACGATCAGGAAGGTCGTGGCGGTTTGCCCATGCGTTGCCGCCTGTTCTTCGGTGATCAGCGGCACATCGGGAAAGGCCGCGCGCAGACCGGCCGCAATCAGCGCGTCGGCAGCCTCATCAGCCTCGGTCACCGGACTTGTGTCGGACTTGGCCTTCACCTCGAAACCGGGAGAGTTGTAGACCTTCATGATCCGGTCGCCCGCCTCCAGGGCGAGGCGGCGCATGATACGGGTCAGTTTTTCGAAATCCATTGCAGGCTCCCGTCCCCGGCCGGGCCGGGGGAATGCATGTGGCTGGCCGGTCTTATGCGGTGTCCCCCGCGAAACGACAAGGTTCCCGCCTCAGTCCGCGACCACCCGCAGCGTCAAGTTGATCCGCCCACCCTTCGGCAGCAGGGCGGAACTGCCGTGCCGCACCCGGTCGATCCCGTGAAAGGCAAGCCGCGCCGCGCCACCCATCACAACCACATCCCCCGAATGCAGCCAGACGCTTTGCGTGGGTGCGGTCCGGTCCGGGCCGCCCATGCGGAACAGCGCGTCATCGCCCAGCGACACTGACAGAACCGGAAAGGTGAAATCCCCCTCGTCCCTGTCCTGGTGCATCCCCATGCGCGCCCCTGCCCCATAGAAATTGATCAGGCAGCAGTCGGGCGCGCGCTGCACCCCGGTCACCTGGTGCCACAGGCCCAGCACCCGTTCCGGGATCGGCGGCCAGTCGCCGCCGCCGGGATGTCTGGCCGCATAGCGGTATCCGGCCCGGTCCGCCACCCAGCCCAGACGGCCTGCCGCCGTCATCCGCACGCTCATCGCCCGCCCGCCCGGCGTGACCGGTGCCACCAGCGGCGCGGCCGCCACCACGGCGCGGATATCATCCACCCAACCGGCCTGCCCGGCGGCCGGAATCAGCCCCGCATGAATGTCGAACCCGCGCAGACGCAGCGTTGGAACCGGCGGGTCCGCAGAATCCCCTGAATTCATCGCGCCCTCTGTCGTTTTCAAAAGCCCGCAGCGCTTGCAGCCTGCCGGACCCCCCCTTATATACCCCCCGAAGCCGGAATGGGGCGGCCGCCCCGACCGGATCTCATTGGGATCGGGGGGCAGAGGCCGCAACGGCTCTGCGCCCCACAACATCGCCGAAAGAAGAGGTAGCTTACTATGGCCAAAGTCATCGGGATTGACCTCGGGACCACGAACTCCTGCGTTGCAATCATGGACGGCGCACAGCCGCGCGTGATTGAAAACTCGGAAGGGGCCCGCACCACTCCGTCCATCGTCGGTTTCACGGAAACCGAACGCCTCGTCGGCCAGCCGGCCAAGCGTCAGGCGGTCACGAATTCCTCGAACACCATATTCGCCGTCAAGCGTCTGATCGGGCGCCGGATTGATGACGTGCATCTTGCCAAAGACAAAAAGAACCTGCCCTACACCCTGGTGAACGGCGGCAACGGCGACGCCTGGGTCGAAGTGCGGGGTGAAAAGTATTCGCCGTCGCAGATCTCGGCCTTCATCCTGCAGAAGATGAAGGAAACCGCCGAAAGCTACCTTGGCGAACCCGTGACCCAGGCCGTGATCACGGTTCCCGCCTATTTCAACGACGCCCAGCGTCAGGCCACCAAGGATGCAGGCAAGATCGCCGGTCTTGAGGTGCTGCGCATCATCAACGAACCCACGGCGGCGGCGCTGGCCTATGGCCTTGACAAGAAAGAAGCCAAGACGATCGCGGTCTATGACCTTGGCGGCGGCACCTTTGACATCACCATCCTGGAAATCGACGACGGCCTGTTCGAAGTGAAATCCACCAACGGGGATACGTTCCTTGGCGGTGAAGACTTTGACATGCGGATCGTGAACTACCTGGCCGATGAGTTCAAAAAGGAACACGGCGTTGACCTGACGCTGGACAAGATGGCGCTTCAGCGCCTGAAGGAAGCGGCAGAAAAGGCCAAGATCGAACTGTCGTCCAGCCAGCAGACCGAGATCAACCAGCCCTTCATCAGCATGGACCGCAACACGGGCCAGCCGCTGCACCTTGTCGTCAAGCTGACCCGCGCCAAGCTGGAAAGCCTGGTGGGCGATCTGATCAAGGCGTCGATCAAGCCGTGCCAGGCCGCGCTGAAGGATGCCGGTCTCAGCATCGGCGACATCGACGAGGTGGTTCTGGTCGGCGGCATGACCCGCATGCCGAAAGTGGTGGAAGAGGTTACGAAGTTCTTCGGCAAGGAACCCCACAAGGGTGTCAACCCCGATGAGGTTGTGGCACTTGGCGCGGCCATTCAGGCGGGCGTGCTGCAGGGTGATGTCAAGGACGTGGTCCTGCTGGACGTGACCCCGCTGAGCCTGGGCATTGAAACGCTGGGCGGGGTCTTCACCCGCCTGATCGACCGCAACACCACGATCCCCACGAAGAAGTCGCAGGTGTTCTCGACCGCCGAAGACAACCAGAACGCGGTGACGATCCGCGTCTTCCAGGGCGAACGGGAAATGGCGGCCGACAACAAGATTCTGGGCCAGTTCAATCTGGAACAGATCCCGCCGGCACCGCGCGGCATGCCGCAGATCGAAGTGACCTTCGACATCGACGCGAACGGCATTGTCTCAGTCAATGCCAAGGACAAGGGCACGGGCCGGACCCAGGCGATCACCATCCAGGCCTCGGGCGGTCTGTCGGATGACGAGATCGAGAAGATGGTCAAGGACGCCGAGGCGAATGCCGACGCCGACAAGGCCCGCCGCGAGCTGGTCGAGGCGCGCAACCAGGCCGAAAGCCTGCTGCATTCGACCAGGAAGTCGCTGGAAGAACATGGCGACAAGGTGGATCCTTCCACCGTGGAGGCCATTGAACTTGCGATGGGCGCGCTGGAAGAGACCCTCAAGTCCGACGACGCGGGCAAGATCAAGGGCGGCATCCAGAACCTGACCGAAGCTGCGATGCGTCTGGGCGAAGCCATCTACAAGGCAAGCCAGGCCGAATCCGAAGGTGCCGATCCCGACGCCCCGCGCGGCGTGGATGATGACATCGTGGACGCGGATTTCGAAGACCTTGGCGACAGCAAGCGGAAGTAAGTCCGCACGAACCGGACTGAAGGCGGCCTGCATCAAGGCCGCCTTCGACGTGTTCCCCAAAGGGGTTTGCCATGGCAAAACGCGATTTCTACGAAATTCTCGGCGTGCCGCGCACCGCTTCGGCGGAAGAGCTGAAAAAGGCCTATCGCAGCAAAGCCAAGGAGCTGCACCCCGACCGTAATTCAGACAATCCGGCGGCCGAGGCGCAGTTCAAGGAAGTGAACGAAGCCTATGACACGCTGAAAGATGCGGAAAAGAAAGCTGCCTACGATCGCTATGGTCATGCGGCTTTCGAAGGCGGGCGCGGCGCGGGCGGCGGCGGCGGTGCAGGTCAGGGTGATTTCGCCTCTGCATTCTCGGATGTGTTCGAAGATTTGTTCGGCGATTTCATGGGCGGGCGCGGCGGTGCGGGCGGCGGACGCAGCCGGGCACAGCGCGGCTCTGACCTGCGCTACAACCTGCGCGTCTCGCTGGAAGACGCCTTTGGCGGCATCCAGAAGACCATCAATGTTCCCGCGTCAGTGTCCTGCGAGGTCTGCCGGGGCACAGGGGCCGAAGGCGGTGCCGAACCTGTCACCTGCCCGACCTGTTCGGGCATGGGCAAAGTGCGGGCGCAACAGGGTTTCTTCACAGTCGAACGCACCTGCCCGACCTGTGCCGGCATGGGCCGGATCATCAAGAACCCCTGCCGGGCCTGCGGCGGTGCCGGACGCACCGAAAAGGAACGCGCCCTGTCGGTGAACATCCCCGCAGGCGTTGAAACCGGCACCCGCATCCGCCTTGCCGGCGAGGGCGAGGCCGGTCTGCGCGGTGGCCCGGCGGGCGATCTTTACATCTTCATCGAGGTCAAGGACCACCCGCTTTTCCAGCGGGACGGCGTTCACCTGTTCTGCCGCGTTCCGGTCAGCATCACCACCGCAGCGCTGGGCGGCGAGGTCGAGGTGCCAACCATCGACGGCGGGAAAAGCCGCGTCAAGGTGCCCGCCGGCAGCCAGACCGGCAAGCAGATGCGGCTGCGCGCCAAGGGCATGCCGGCCCTGCGCGGCGGCGGCAGCGGGGACATGCTGATCGAACTGGCGGTGGAAACCCCGGTCAATCTGACCAGCCGCCAGAAAGACCTGCTGCGCGAGTTCGAAAAGCTGTCCGAAGACAACAATCCGGAAGGGTCTTCGTTCTTCTCCAAGGTGAAAACCTTCTGGGACGGGATGAAGGGCTGATACCCGGCCCTGCCGGAACCACCCGGCTTTGGCAGGTTTTTCTTGCCAGGATGACGTCGGTTAACCATTCATTCACCCTGCCTGCGCCAAACTGCCGGCATGACCAGACCGCCCTCTTTCCGCGAAGCGCGCCTGCCGATGTTCCTGCCGGCTGATCCGCAGGATGATGACGGCAATGCGCCTGATCATCCGCTTCCGGGCCGTCTGCCATCTTACCTCAGGGATCACCGCAAGCGGCTTCGCACCCGCTTCATGGAAGGCGGGGCGGCGGCCATGCCCGAATACGAATTGCTTGAACTGATCCTGTTCCGCGCCATCCCCCGGCATGACGTAAAGCCCTTGGCCCGCCTGCTGCTGGACACGTTCGGCGACATCAACCGCGTCGTCACTGCCCCCGCCGCCCGCCTCGCCGCCATCCCCGGCGTGGGAGAGGCCGTGATTCAGGAACTGAAGCTGATCGAGGCGGTGGCCCAGCGCATGGCGCGGTCGCGCATCATGCACCGCCCCGTGCTGTCGTCCTGGGATGCGCTGCTGGATTACTGCCACACCGCCATGGCGCACCGCGAAACCGAACAGTTCCGCATCCTGTTTCTTGACCGCAAGAATGTCCTGATCGCGGACGAGGAACAGTCGCAGGGCACGGTCGACCATGTTCCGGTCTACCCGCGCGAGGTGGTCAAGCGCGCGCTGGAACTGAACGCCAGCGCGCTGATCCTTGTCCATAACCATCCGTCGGGTGACCCGACCCCATCCGAAGCCGACATCGCGATGACCACCCAGATCCAGAATGCTGCGGCTGTGCTGGGCATCACCCTTCACGATCATCTGATCGTCGGAAAATCGCGCGAGGTCAGCTTCAGGGCCCTGCGCTATCTTTAGGCGTGCGCTGAAAAAGTGCCGGTCGCATGGGCTGCCTGACCCGAAAGGCAGGAAACCTTTGCGCCTGTGCGCGAGGGGACCGCTCCGCGCGGGCGGGGGGAAAGCACCCTCACCGCTCCATTGGCAGGGGCCATCGCCCCTGCCACGGCGTTACGCCGGGATCAGGACCGGCCGGGGGCCAAAGCCCCCGGCCAGCGCCCGCCCCGCCCCCGGCGGGCGCTTCGCCCCCGCCGGGTCGGGCGCTGGCCTTTCGTGGTGCCTGAACCTGCCGGTCT